>NZ_DICC01000023.1:0-68388 GCF_002415215.1 Empedobacter sp. UBA5036 | reverse complement strand
TTTAAGAGACAGTCCTTTTTTGAATAAGTAAAATCCTTGTCAAGATTCAAAACTTTGACAAGGATTTTATTTTTTTAACCATTAACCGCTCTAAAAAAAGCGTCTAATTTCTTTTCATCTAATTTTCCGTCAGTTCTTACACCACTGCAAATATCTACGCCAAAAGGCTGAACAACATCAATCGCTTCACGAATATTATCAGGATGAAGACCGCCAGCCAAAAATAGAGGAATGTTAATTTCTTCTCTAATTTTTTTACTAATCGCCCAATTGTGCGTGCGCCCTGTCCCTCCCAGTTCTTTTACTTGTAAGTTAGGATTTCCGCTATCTAATAAAATAGCGTCTACAAACTGAGATTTCTCTATCGCTTCAGTTACCGAATTTTCATCAATTACATGAATCACTTGTACCAATTTTACCCAAGGTAATTCGTTTCTCAAAATTTGATATTCTTCGTTTTTCAGCTCATCAACCAACTGAATTGTATTCGTATAAACTTTTTTATAATGTTGAATAATTGTTTCTGAAGTTGTTTCACTTGTTAATAAAAACGAAGCTAATGTTGGCGGGATAATTTGTGTAATATCTTTGATTAAATCATCACCAATAATACCTGGTCCGCTTGGCATATTACCAACTAAACCTAATCCACTCGCTCCATATTTTATCGCTTGTTGTGCTTCTTCTTTGCTACTAATACAACAAATTTTAACTCTTGTTTTCATCATTTGTTTTATTCTTAATACTATAAATATATAAAAAAACACCTCAATTTCTTGAAGTGTTTTGTATGATCTAAGATTTAAAATTGATGTTAGAAATCTTCTTCCGAACCTTTTAATTTTTCTGCATTTTCTGCCATTTTCAATGCATCAATCATTTCTTGAATATCTCCATTCATAAAGTTATCCAAATTATAAATTGATTTGTTGATACGGTGATCTGTTACACGTCCTTGCGGATAGTTGTATGTACGAATTTTAGCCGAACGGTCACCAGTCGAAACTAACGATTTACGTTGAGCAGAACGTTCTGAATGTTTTTTCTCGAACTCGATTTCATACAATTTTGTACGTAATAATTGTAACGCTTTTTCACGGTTCTTATGTTGAGAACGCGCTTCTTGACAAACAATTACAATTCCAGAAGGTTTGTGCGTTAATTGAACTTTTGTTTCAACTTTATTTACATTTTGTCCTCCCGCACCAGACGAACGCGCTGTTTGATACTCCAAATCTGCTGGATTAATCACTACATCAACTTCCTCTGCTTCTGGTAAAACCGCAACCGTAATCGCCGATGTATGCACACGCCCTTGCGATTCTGTTTCAGGAACACGTTGTACACGGTGAACACCCGATTCGTATTTCATCGTTCCATACACTGCATTTCCTTCTACTTGCATCACCAACTCTTTGTATCCTTTTCCAGATGCTTCAGAAGTATTTAATACTTCGTGTTTCCATCCTTTTTCTTTGAAATACATCGAATACATGCGGTAAATATCTTCTACGAAAATCGCTGCTTCATCTCCTCCTGTACCAGAACGTAACTCGACAATGATGTTTTTCTCATCTTCTGGATCTTTTGGAATCAACATCATTTTGATTTCTTCCTCTAAAGGTGGAATCGCATTGATTGCTTCGTCTTTTTCTATTTTAGCTAACTCAACCATTTCAGCATCAGAACCATCTTGAATAATTTCGTCTGCTTCCTCAATTACATTGATTAAGTTTTCGTATTGTTTTTGCATTTCAACAAAGTCTTTCAAATCAGAATATTCTTTGTTTAATTTCGCATAACGAGCTTGATCTGTTACGATATCTGGTTGGATGATTAAATCTGCTACCTCATCGAAACGTTGTTTGATTGCTCTTAATTTATCTAATAGACCTAAATCTGCCATATACTTTTATTGGATTGCAAAGATACAATAACTCAAGGGATTCAGAAAATTTGAATAAAAAAAAACCGATGATTTCTCATCGGTTTTGTAATTTATTGTTGAAAATATTATCTCGTAAATAATAATTCTCTGTATTTTGTTAAGACCCAGTATTCGTTGTCTACCATTAATTCTAACTTATCCGCATGGTAACGAATTTCATCATAATATGGTTTTACTTTATCACAATAAGCATATGCTTTCTCTTCTAAAGATTCAACCACATTTGCTTCTTTACGCGCATCCATCATTAAGTGCAATTTTGCGTTTAATTCGTTTACATGCATCGAAATTTTCTTTAAAATGATTAATTGCTCGCCTGCATATTCTTCATAATCATCTCCAAAAATATCTTTGAATCCTTTAATGTTTTTGATCAATATATTTTGATATTTGAAAGCTGTCGGAATAATATGATTCCTAACAATATCACCTAAAACACGACCTTCAATCTGAATTTTCTTGATGTAATCTTCTAATTCGATTTCATAACGCGCTTCAACTTCTGTGTTGTTCATTACATTAAGCTCCGAGAATAAATCCAACGATTTTTGAGAAACTTTTGCTTTTAAAGCTGATGGAGTTGTTTTGTGATTTGACAATCCTCTACGAGCTGCTTCTTCTTCCCATTCTTTGCTGTATCCGTCTCCTTCGAATAATATATTTTTTGTTTCTTTGATATACTCACGTAAAACATTGAAAATTGCTTCGTCTTTTTTCAAACCTGTTTCAATCAACGCATCAACTTCTTTTTTGAAATCGATCAATTGTTTTGCTACAATTGCATTCAACGTTGTCATTGCATTTGCACAGTTTGCAGTCGATCCTACAGCACGGAATTCGAATTTATTTCCTGTAAAAGCAAATGGTGAAGTTCTATTACGATCTGTATTATCTAATAAAACGTCTGGAATTTTCCCAACAACGTTTAATTTTAAATCAGTTTTTTCTTCTGGAGATAATTTTCCTGTCGAAACACCTTCTAATTCTTCCAATACTTTTGTCAATTGTTGACCAATAAAAATTGAAATAATTGCTGGTGGCGCTTCATTCGCACCTAAACGGTGGTCATTAGAAGCAGAAGCGATAGAAGCACGTAACAATTCCTCGTAAATTGAAACTGCTTTGATGGTATTGATAAAAAACGTTAAAAACTGTAAATTGCTGTTTGGTGTTTTTCCTGGCGCTAATAAATTTACTCCAGTATCTGTTGCTAACGACCAGTTATTGTGTTTTCCCGATCCGTTAACTCCTTTGAATGGTTTTTCGTGAAACAATACTTTAAAATGATGACGCTCACCTACTTTTTGCATCACATCCATTAATAATGAATTGTGGTCAACTGCTAAATTCGTTTCTTCGAAAATTGGCGCTAACTCAAATTGATTCGGCGCAACTTCGTTGTGACGAGTTTTTACAGGAATTCCCAACAACATACATTCGTTTTCTAAATCGCGCATATAATTTAAAACACGTGTAGGAATCGAACCAAAATAATGATCTTCTAATTGTTGACCTTTTGCAGAAACATGTCCTAACAACGTTCTACCAGTTTGTAAAATATCTGGACGAGAAGCCGCTAAAGCATCATCAATTAAAAAATATTCTTGTTCCCAACCTAAAGTCGGAGTTACTTTCTTCACATTTTTATCGAAGAACTTCGCTACTTCTGTAGCTGCTTCATCAATTGATAAAAGCGCTCTTAACAAAGGTGTTTTATTATCTAGAGCTTCTCCTGTGTACGAAACAAATACTGTCGGAATGCATAAAGTTGTTCCAAAAATAAATGCTGGTGAGGTTGGATCCCAAGCTGTATATCCACGTGCTTCGAATGTATTACGAATTCCTCCATTTGGAAAAGAAGATGCATCTGGCTCTTGTTGAACTAATAATGATCCACTAAATTTTTCTACAGGATCTGCTCCATCAAATGAAGTTTCGAAAAAAGCATCATGTTTTTCTGCTGTTGTTCCTGTTAATGGCTGAAACCAGTGTGTATAATGTGTTACACCTTTGCTCATCGCCCATTCTTTCATTCCTAAAGCAACAAAATCTGCCATTTTACGGTCGATTTTTGTACCATAATCCATTGCAGAACGAACGGCTTTATACGCTTCTGAAGTTAAATGTTGACGCATTGCTTTGTCATTGAAAACATTGCTTCCAAAAATTTCTGATTTTTTACCTATTTCAGGAACAGCTACCGGTTTGCGATTGCTTGCGGCTTTTAGAGCTTCAAAACGAAATGATGTCATAAAAAAATAATTTGTGTTGTTTTATGGTACAAAAATAAATAAAAATTAAACATAAAATAAAATCACCCCTATTTTTTCAGGGGTTGAATTAAAATTTAATTACAAATAAATTCAACACCCCTTTGTTTTAGTTTTTAATTTTTAAAACATCAGTATAAAATTAATTTTTATTTAACATTCAAATAATTTTTGGAATGATAATTCGAAAAAATCAGCGTAATTATACAAATTATATGAATAGAACATTTTTATTGATGTTGTTTAAACTTGTTTTAAACACATAGATACATAGAAATAGATAAGTTAGTTTAGAAATTAATTGCTCTTTATCTTCTATAAAAATGATTTGTACATCTAATATTATTTATAAACTAAAAAAGCTATATATATCTGGTTATTTTATGAAAAATTTGAACAAGTTATTTTTCAATTTCATTCTCGAAACTAAATTCCTAAAACGAAAAAAGCAGTTTCAATTGCTTGAAACTGCTTTTAGACACTCATAATATAAAAAGTTTTTGGTCTATCTGAAACGGTCTACTGATTTTACAAGATCATCATCCTTCTTAATCAAACGATTGGCAATTGACAGAAGCACAATCGAAGCTAAAGGAACTAATGCCCAAATACCTTTCTCAGAATTTCCTTCTCCAGGTAATGTTAATAGACAATATACAAAAGAACCAATTAATAAAACATTCAAAATAATATTTAACCATCCTAAGCTAATTTGTAACTTACGTTTTTTGAAAAACATAATGGTTAAAAATGAAATTAAAGCTGATGAGAAAAAGGCTAACGAAAAAATGTAATCTCCTTTCTCCGGATTTTGTAACCAATTTAATGGAATATCAAACAGCTTATCAAAATTCATGGCGAATATACTCGAAATTATTCCACTTAAGAATAAATATATACTTTGCTTTCTTTGAATCATTTCTTAAATTTCGAATACAAATGTAAAAAAACTTTTTGAGTTTTTATAATTATTCGTACTATTGCATTAATAAATCTCAAATTTATACGCTTTATAACAATTCTATTGTTATGATTCCCAATTACTTTATTGAATAAAAAAAATATAAACACATTAATACCTTCATTATAGGATTATGTTTGATATCGAAGAATTAAAATCATTCAAATTACCAGATTTACAACAAGTTGCAGAGCAACTGAAAATCGATGGGTATAAGAAATTAAAAAAAGGCGAATTGTTAGACGCTGTTTTAGGTTTTATCAACAGCCAACCAAAGGTTGAAGAAAAAGCTGAAACAAAACCTGCTAAAAAAGATAAAGCTGAAAATCTACCTACAGAAGAAAAGAAACCGAAACGCAAACGAGTTCAGAATTCGGAAGGAGAAGTTCAACAAAAAGAGGCTGTTGCAGAAGAAGTAAAAACTGAAAAAGTTGAAAATATTTCTACCGAAACAGAAAAAAAGGAAGAAAATAATCCTCGCGTTAATAAATTTCAGGAACGAGCAAACAAAAGCCAAGATCTGAAAAAGAATAACCAAAATAATCAGAATCAGAAGAAAAATAATCAATCTGATAATCGTAATCAAAACGATCAATCTCAACAAAATAATCACCACAACAATCAAAATCAAAAAAATAAATATCGCGCTGCGAATTATGAATTTGATGGAATTATTGAAACTGAAGGTGTTTTAGAGATTTTACCAGATAATAATTATGGTTTTTTACGTTCATCTGATTTTAATTATTTGTCTTCGCCTGATGATGTGTATGTTTCTCAATCTCAAATTAGATTATTTGGATTAAAAACGGGAGACACAATTACAGGAGAAGTTCGTCCTCCAAAAGAAGGTGAAAAATATTTTCCTTTAATCAAAATCAAAGAAATCAACGGTCGTACGCCAGATTATGTACGCGATCGTATCGCTTTTGAGCATTTAACTCCTCTTTTCCCTAACGAGAAATTCAATTTAAGTAATTCTAAATCTTTATCAAATCGCGTGATTGACTTATTTACACCAATAGGTAAAGGTCAACGTGGTATGATTGTGGCGCCACCAAAAACGGGTAAAACAACGTTATTGAAAGATATTGCGAATGGAATTGCACAAAATCATCCAGAAGTTTATTTGATTGTTTTATTAATCGATGAACGTCCAGAAGAGGTAACAGATATGAAACGTTCGGTAAACGGAGAGGTTATTGCATCTACGTTTGATGAGGAAGCAAATCGCCATGTGAAAGTTGCGAATATCGTTTTAGAGAAAGCAAAACGTATGGTAGAATGCGGACATGATGTGGTGATTCTTTTAGATTCTATTACACGTTTGGCACGTGCTTATAATACTGTTTCGCCAGCTTCTGGTAAAGTGTTATCGGGTGGTGTTGATGCAAATGCGTTGCACAAACCAAAACGTTTCTTTGGAGCGGCTCGTAACATCGAAAATGGAGGTTCTTTAACAATTATTGCAACTGCATTGATTGATACAGGTTCTAAAATGGATGAAGTTATTTTCGAGGAATTTAAAGGAACAGGTAACATGGAATTACAATTGGATCGTAAGATTTCGAATAAACGTATTTTCCCTGCGATTGATTTGGTAAGTTCTTCTACACGTAAAGATGATTTGTTATTAGACGACAAAACACAACAGTTGATGTGGGTTCTTCGCAACCATTTATCGGATATGAATCCTGTAGAAGCGATGGAATTCTTACACGATCGTATCAAACATACACGCTCTAACGAAGAGTTTTTAATCTCTATGAATAAGTAATTTATTACAACTTATAATTTCAAAAACCATCTAAAGTTATTTAGGTGGTTTTTTTTTTATAAATCTATTTTATGAAAAAAATATATAACAAAAAAAGCCCAAGAAAATAAATTCTTGAGCTTTGTTGTACCTCAGGCGGGACTTGAACCCGCACGTCCTAATGGACACAGGATTTTAAGTCCTGCGTGTCTACCAATTCCACCACCAAGGCATCCACTTCTAAGAAAGAAGTTAGAGCGGGAAACGGGACTCGAACCCGCAACATTCAGCTTGGAAGGCTGACGCTCTACCAATTGAGCTATTCCCGCGATTGTGAGTGCAAATATAGAACAGCTTTTTTAATTACAAAACTTTTAGGAAACATTTTTTTCATAATTATTTTACATTAAAAGCTAAGTTTCTCATCATAATATTTTTAAGCACTAAAATAATTTTACTTTTCTTTGATTAAATTATTTTGAACATAGAAAATTCATCTTAAATAATTGCATTTTTCCAGATTTCAAGCAATCGTTCGTAAGAAAATTGAGCATTTGCTGGACTTGTACTTGGCAAAGAAATATACTCTATGGATGTTTTTTTATCAAAATATTTCCAAAATAATTGCTCTGCTTTCTTTCCATTGAAAATTATTTTCTCGATTGTAGGATATTCATTCAACAATTCATCAATCTGATTTGGCGAAACATTTTTCATATCCACATCCATGCTTCCTTTTCGTTCTGCAGAATGTGCAACATCCCAAAGCGCTAACTTATTTTGTAAAATAAGTTGTTTTCTTATTTCATAATCTTCTGAAAATTCTGTCTCAAAAATCTCAAACATCATTTTCCAAAATCGATTACGTGGATGCCCATAATATTGATTGATTTCTAACGATAAATCACCAGGTAAAGAGCCAAGAATTAATGTTTTTGGTTGTTCTGATATAATTGCAGCAAAAGATTGTTTATGCATTTTGTGTTATTCTAAAAATATAATGTACAAAAAAAGTGCTACAAATTGTAGCACTTTTTATTCTATTTCTTTCCTTAGATAATTTGTTCAGAAACCTCCTCCCACTCTAACATTTTTTTATCTAAATCATTTTTCAAATTCGAGTATTTATCCAATTCTTGTTGCGTTTGCGAACCTGAATGCAATTTATTTTCTAAATCTGCAATCTTCGTCTCTAAATCAGAAATCTCTGTTTCGATTCTTGACAATCTATTTTTAAGGCGTTTTTGCTCTTTTTCTTCCTCAAAAGATAAAACTCGTTTCGCTTGTTCTATTTTAACCTCAATCGGCTTCTCTTCTTTTGGTGCAGCCAAACCATTTCCTTTTTCTACTTCGCGGAAACTTCCCGCTTTAATTTGTGCTAAATAATCATCAATTCCAGAAAGATATTCTTTTACTTGACCATTACGAAAATCGAAAACTTTATCCACTAAATCTTCTAAAAATTCACGGTCGTGAGAAACTAAAATCAATGTTCCAGAATATTTTTGTAAAGCTTTTTTCAACAATTCTTTTGATACAATATCCAAGTGATTGGTCGGCTCATCCATGATTAATACATTGAATGGACGCAACAATAATTTACACAACGCTAAACGATTTCGCTCACCTCCCGAAAGAACTGAAACTTTTTTCTCTACCGCTTCGCCACCAAACATAAATGCTCCTAAATAGTCGCGAACATGTTTACGTGTTTCTTCTGTTGCAGAATTTTCCGCTTCTTCTAAAACCGTTAATTTATCATTCAAAACATGTGCTTGATTTTGGGCAAAATATCCAATTTCTACATTATGTCCATGTTTTATTTTGCCTGAATGCTCTTGTTCGTTGATAATCGCACGCGATAAAGTCGTTTTTCCTTGACCATTTTGACCAACAAAAGCTACTTTTTCTCCTCGATTAACATAAAAAGAAACATGATCAAAAACTTGATGATCACCAAAAGCAACACCTACATCATCTAACTCGAAAATAATTTTACCTGGCTGAACAGCATCCACAAAACGGATATTCATTTTCGTTACATCATCATTTTCAATTTCGATGCGTTCTATTTTATCTAATTTTTTGATTAATGATTGCGCCATCGAAGCTTTATTAGCTTTTGCACGGAATTTTGAAATTAAATCTTCCGTGTGCTTAATCATTTGCTCTTGATTCTTCTGTGCTTGCTCTAATTTTTCGCGACGATCTTCACGCAATTCTAAATAACGCGTATAATTCGCTTTAAAATCAGAAATGTGGCGATTTGCAATTTCGATTGTACGATTAGTTACGTTATCCAAAAATTGACGGTCGTGCGAAACCAACACAACAGCTCCAGGATAATCTTTCAAGAAATCTTCTAACCAAACAATCGAATCGATATCCAAATGGTTGGTAGGCTCATCTAAAAGCATTACATCATGTTTTTGCAACAATAGTTTTGCCAATTCAATTCGCATTCTCCAACCTCCAGAAAATTCTTCTGTTGGGCGATGAAAATCTGAATTTTTGAATCCTAAACCAATTAAAATTTGTTCGATTTCAGCATCTTTTGTGTAACCACCTAAAAGTCCGAAACGTTCTGTTAAATGAGAAATATCTTCAATTAATTTTCCATATTCGTCCGATTCGTAATCTGTTCTTTCAGCTAATTCTTTGTTTACAAAATCAATACGTTCTTGAATTTCAACCAATTGCTCAAAAGCAGAATCCGCTTCTTGCCAAACCGTTCTTCCTTGTACAAAATCAATATCTTGCGATAAATATCCGATTGTAACGTCGCCTTCGTAAACAACTTCACCTTCTGAAGATTGCTGACTTTTGGCTAAAATTTTAAGCAAAGTAGATTTTCCTGCTCCATTTTTCCCTACCAAACCAACACGGTTTCCTTTGTTGATGCGGAACGAAACGTTTTCGAATAAATATCTACCCGCAAAATAAACTCCTAAATTTTGTACTAATAACATTTTGCAAAAATACAATGTTTTTTGTTAGATGAAAACTTATCTCAAAACTATAAGTAGTATATTGTGAAAGTGTTTTAAAAATAACAATCACCTTTCAATTAATGATTATGAGTAAAATTATTATTGTTCCTATTAATAAAGAAGCTGAATTAAAATTAGATTATGATACAGCTTCTCCAAACGAATTAATCGAAATTAGGTTAAATGAATCAGAATTTAATATTTTATGGAAGAAAGGTGTTTTTGATTTAATTAATCAAACTTGTAATTCAATAATTGACGATTATGAAGACGAAAAAATTAATAATTTAGTTTTAATTGAAAACACTTATAATCAATTGAAGAAAACATATCCTGAATGCGAAAATATTATTAATATATTTCATAAAGCATTAGAACTTAAAACAAGTATTCATTTCTATTTTTAACAATATTTAAAATCACTTATGAAGATAATATTTGATGGCTGGAATGAAGGATTTCAAAAAGTCACTTTAACACATCTACAAATTGACTTACTAAAAATATCATTAAAAGTTGCTAAAAGTAATGTTGACAAATTATTAGATGGACATTCAATAACAATTGATGTTAACGATGAACAATTAGCTTTAACTTTTGTAGAAGAAGCCAAAAATATTAATGTTAATTGTAGAATTTTGCATTGATTTTTTTTAAGGTTTTAAACGATAACTCAAAAAATACAATACAAAACTGATTAAAATCGAAAAAGTTGCTGGCACAAAATAAGCCAATGCGAGATTTTTGGTTGCAATAAAATTAATTGGAAGATTGATTAATCTGAATTGAAAAACTAAAAAACACAATACTACTATAATTACAGACATTTTCCAATCGTAATTGCGTTTATGATTAATTACTGAACATAAAATATACGCCAAAACAATACCTACAAAACTCAAAATTGTTTTCATTGTAGCTAAATGTTTCAGTTTTTCGCTGATTCCGAATTCGTCACTTTTTCTAACCAAAAAGGCAAAATTATCTTTTCCCATTGAATGAATTAATTCAATCAAATCTAATTCAGCCAAGACGTAAAATTGTTGAATTCCTAAAAATAACAAAACGCTTGCTACAAGTTGAATTGCAAATATTTTTATGTCAAATTTTTTCATTCAAAATAGGTTTAAAATCGATCATAGAAACGTGCAATGTTCGCTTCTTTGTCAATTAGTTGATTATTTTCTAAAAAATCGTACAAATCATCCACCATCACAGGCGCTAACATTGTCCCACGCGTTCCCATTCCATTTAGACAAATCAATTGTTGATGCGTTGGATGCGCTCCTATAATTGGACGACGATCCACAACCGTTGGACGAATTGACGCATGTTGTTCCACAACTTCAAAATCATCTTTAAAAAAATTCTGAACACCTTCAACCAAATATTGTTTTGCATCCTCAGTATTTTCATAATTCACATGATCACGATCGTAAGTTGCGCCTACAAAATATTGATTATTTTCTAAAGGCATCAAAAATTCTTTTCCTTTCACAACTGCTTCAGGTAAATTAGCTTCTGTTTTAATTCTCAACACTTCGCCTTTTACACCAATTATAGGTAAATTTTTGAAATAAGGATTGTTCAAAATATTATAACCTTCGGCAAAAATTATTTTAGTTGCTTCGATTTTTTTATAGCTCGTTTGATTATCCTCTAATTTTAATTCATTAAAATCAAAAGTTTCATCAAGAAACAAATCATTTTTGACTAAATAATTTTTAAAATCAGCCAAAAGATTTGTCAAATCAACACGGCCTGTATGCAAAACTTCGCCAGAACCTATCGGAGAATTTATTGAAGAAAAATCATTCAGTTGTTCTGTATCTGTTGCTAAATAATCAATCAAATCTGGATGAGTTGTCGCTTTTTTCAACCACGTTTTTTTCTCTTGTTCGTCATTAAAAATTCTATAAACTGGAAAATTGTAGATATATTTTTTGTTTAATAATTGTTCAAAATCACCAAAAACCTCGCGTAATCTTTCGATTTGTTTTGTCGCATTCCAAACAATTGAAAATCGTTTTAGCACTACAGGATTAAAAATTCCAGCAGCAATTGCCGATGCTTTGTGAAAATGATTATCAATTACCACAAAAGATTTATTTTCTTTCAACAATTTCATCGCCATACAACTCCCTGCAACACCTTGACCAACGATGATATATTCTACTTTTTTCAATTTCTAAAATTTGCTTACAAAGGTAAATAATGTTTCGGTTTTACTTATCTTTATTCTTAAAATCAACCATTTTATGCAAATATTCTATACCATAATTTCTTGCCTTATTCTCCTTTCCGTCATTATTCCATTCATCAAACATACACATTGGACGGTTAGAGTTTTTGATTATCCGCGATTTCAAAAATTTGCTTTGGTAATTGCAACTTGTATTTTATTCATTTTTGTACCAAAAACTTCAATAACAATAAGTCTATTTATTTGCTTAATTTTTACTTCAATTTATTTGCTTTGGGTCATTATTCCTTATTCTCCTTTTGGTAAAAAAATGATTGAACAAGTAACCTTTAAACCAAATGAAAAACCGTTTGATTTACTTGTTTATAATGTTTTGCAAGACAATACGAAATATCAAAATTTGGTTGAATTAATTAAGAAAAGAAATCCTGATATCGTTTTTTTATTGGAAACAAACAACGAATGGATGGAACAAATAAAAGAGGCTACAAACGATTTTGAGTACAAAATAGAAGTTCCGTTAGAAAATACTTATGGATTATTGTTTTACTCTAAATTACCTATAAAATATCAAGAAATTAATTATTTAATCAGCACAGAAATTCCTTCTATCATTGCTGATATCGAATATAATAATCAAATTGTGCGTTTGTATGGTTTACATCCAACTCCGCCAGTTCCGCAAGAAAATGAAGAAAGTGCTGAACGCGATGCTGAGATTTTAACAATTGGCAAACAAGCGAAAGAATATGGAAAAGCGTGTATTGTTTTTGGCGATTTGAATGATGTTGCGTGGAGCAGAACAACACGTTTATTTTTGAAAACTTCGCAACTTTTAGATCCTCGTCGTGGTCGTGGAATGTTCAATACTTTTCATGCGCATCATTGGTTCTTACGTTGGCCTTTGGATCATTATTTTTTGAGTTCGCAGTTTCGATTAATTGATATGATACGAGAACCAAATATTGGTTCGGATCATTTTCCTATCAGTATTCAAGTTGTTTTACGTAGTGATGATGATTCGGGAGAAATGAAATTGGACCGTGAAGAAAAGGCAGAAGTTGAGGAAAAAATAGAGGAAGGAATTGAAAAAGGAGACGCGAATTAGATTTTAGAAAGTTAAATTCTTATAAATACAATACAAAAAAATCCAGTCAAATGACTGGATTTTATTTATTTTAATTCTATCATAACCATTCCAAATAATTCGCCTCTTCTTCCGTAAAGAGCTTCGATTGTTTTATCTTTTTTATACTCAAAAGATTTTAATTGACCTACAGAAATATCATTCAAATCTTTCAATTTCATCGATTCAAATTTACCAGAGTTTCTTTTTATCTGCACACTAAGCTCATCAGTGTTTATCAATAGTTTCTCTCCTTCAAAAGTATTTAATGAATTAATGTAAATGCTCTCTACAAACTCTTTTAAAGTTTTTCTATCTGAGCTTTCATCTAATTTTGTTGTTGTTTTTTTAATAGAGTTCGTTAAAACTTTTTGTTGTCCAAAACTATTAATTGATATTATTAGTAATGATAATAATAAAATATTTTTCATGGCTTTTATTTAATTTGAACTAAAGTTTAAACAAAAAATCCAGTCAAATGACTGGATTCTTTGTTTTGTATTCTGATTAGTAATTCCACATATCAGCTTCTGACTGAATGATAGAATTTCTAATTTTGTGATGTTCTTCTAATTGACCTTTCGCATCATTTGGAATGTAATCATCAATCATTTTCGTTCCATACATTGTTTGAGCTTTGTAAATAATAGAACTAAATCTACGTGCATTTAACATCTCATCATATGTAATTGCCGAATTTGAATTACTTGGATTGAATACCGTTGCATTCACCAAAACATTACGAGCATCTGGATACCAAATCCAGAACAAATCTACGAAAGCTCCGTCAGCAAACTCTGTTCCTAACGATTGCGCATCAGGTCCCATAATTGCTAAACCTAACAAACGATATTTTAATTCTCCTAAACGACGGTCGATGTACCATAGACCTTTCGTTTTTACCATTTTGATATCGTCAGATTTAATTTTATAATTAAAAATAGCAGCTTCATCAGGAGTTTCTCCAGCAGCTTTCATATCGTAGTAATACTGTTGTGTATCTTTCTTCTCATTACGAGCCATAATTTGCTCATAACTCATTTTAGTTTGAAAGTACTCATCGTCGTAAACTTCTCTAATCTTTTTGCTACGAACTCCGTCAACCAATACATCGTATAATGATTTAGAATTTTGCACTAACTCATCACCAGATCTATAATAAGGTTGATTTAGACGCTCATTCAAATCAATTACTTCCCATACAACTTTCGACCATAAAACATCTTTATCTTCGATAAAGCCATATTTCATAGGATCTTGAGCCGTACTTACTGTATCTCCAGCTTCATCAACTCTTGTTTTATTTTCGCGGTCTTTTCTTAACTGTTCTGGCGAAACAGCATTAAGAACATTTTGCGCCATTGTAAGAGTTGAGAAAAAACTCATTAAACCAAACAAAAGATACTTCATATTTTAAATTTTTACTTTTTAAATTATTGTACTTGAATTGCGATAGATGATGCTTCTCCAGTTGCTCCAGAATTTGTACGATATTTAATATCGAACACACCAATAATATCACCTTTTTTCGCTTTCGAAATAACTCCAGCCGCTCCTGACATTTTATTTCCAGAAACACGAGCCGTTGCCTGACCAGGAACTTTTACATTGAAAGATGTTACTTCACCCGAAATTGGGAATAAGAAATCTGGCCAATCTACGCGAATTGTTTGTGCTGCAATTCCATTATCTGGAATAGCTGGACTTGTATTTCCTAAGATTACACCACGTGCTGGTGGAACTGGTTTGATACGGAACGTTTCTTTTACTGACAATGTTTTTCCTGAGCTTGCTCTCGCAGATGCAGTAAACACTACTTCGCTTCCTCCTCCAGGAGTATAATTCCATTTATTAGCTCCAGCAGAAGAAGGACTTCCAGAAGAAGCACTTAAACTAACAGGTCCGTTTGCACCGTTAATTGTTGCTGAAATTGGATTAGATACTCCACGATAAACTACACGTAAATTATCTGCAACAATAGAACCTCCTGTTGGATCTTTTTCAATAATCTCAGCAGCTTTTTTATCTAATGTTTGTGCAACAACTTGATAAGTTGAAGGTGCTATGGCTACCGTTTTCGTTTTTCCATTCGATACGTATGTAATGTTACCTGTTAATTGATGCATACCAACTGCAGATGTATTCAGCTTAATAGATGCTTTACCATCAACAACAGTAGCAGAACCAACACTTGTAGAAACAGAACCTTTGATTGAATTATCGTAAGCTCCTAAAACTACATTAAGAACAGCTTCATCTCCGACTTTAACAACACCTGGAGATAAGAATAAACCTTGGAAAGCATCCAATTCGATTTTTTCTTCTAATTTACCAGATAATAATGCTCTCACTAAGTTACCTTCTTCTGTACGAGCATCCATTTGCATTTTCGATAAATTCGTTAAAGAAGCAACCATTGGTTGATCATAGAATTTTTCTTGCATCCAACTTTGTTTCTTCGATTTTGGAGTTGTTCCAAAAAATTCGTTGATACGAGCTTCCGCATTTTTAGCATCAGGACTTTGTTTTGCAAAAGTCATTAAGAAATTTCTGAAACCATCAATTTTGTTTGTAAACTCTTGTGCTTTCTCATTTCCTTTGTCACCTCCTTTTCCTTTAAAGAATAAAGATACAACAGGCTCTGTATTAGACAATGCATTGTAATCTGTATCTTCTGCTCCAGAAACAAAATCAGCACCAGCTAATTCTTTTTTCAATCCATCGATATAAGCAACAAAATCATTTGTTTGCTTTTTAACTTCTGCAGCCTCAGCTTGAGTTTTTGCATAAGTTGGATCATCCTTCGCTTTTAGATCAATTTGACCATAGAAGGTATCGTTATTTGTTTTCGTTAAAGTCGTTGTTGACTCTAAAGAAGTATTTATCGTTTCGAAAGATCTCAACACCTCACGATCCACGTTCAAAGCCATCATTGCAATGAACACGAGATACATCAGGTTGATCATCTTCTGACGTCCGGTTAGTCTACCACCTCCTGCCATAATAATTTATAGAATTAATGAATAATTAGTTTAATTTATCGGAGCAATGTATTAGTTGTTTTTCATTGCAGAAAGCATACCTCCGTATACTTTGTTTAATGCATTAATGTTAGCAGAAAGCTCTTGCATTTCTTTCAAGAATTGCTCTGAACTACCTGAAGATTTTTGCATTTCTTCGATAAATTGTTTATTTAATTCTACTTGTTTTTGGCTATTTACAATTTGCTCAGCATATACAGCATTTAATTGGCTGATGTTAGTTGATGCTTTTGCAATTTCGTTGCTATATTGTTCTGTTGAAGCGACAGCTGATGTTGTTGTGTTTAATTCGTTAACAGCTGAACCAAATTTGTCTAAAGAACCACGTAATCTTTCGAAAACTTCTTTATCTAATTTTGCATCTGCTAATACTTTGTCTAACTCAGCAGTTAAATTATTTCCTGCAGTTGCAACAGCAGCAGTTTTTCTTTGTACTGGTTCTCCATTTAATAATTCTGGATAAGCTTTTTCCCATTCATAGCTTCCTTGAGGTTTATCGAAAAATGCTGAATAAAAGAAGACGAATGCTTCAGCTACTAATCCGATTGTTAAGATTAAATTGGCTGATATTGGTCCTAAATTCGTGTGCGTAATTTTACATAATGCCCCGATAATTACTACTGCGGCAAAGAAATTATACAAAAAATTTGTAAGACGTTCTTGTTTTGAAGCTTGTACTGCCATAAGAGTGCTTTTTATTAAATTGTTTTATTAATTAGGTTATTTGGTTTTTCTAAAATTTACTTTTGATCCTTCTGGGAAAGATTGAACTGTACGGAATCCGATGAAACTTCTTGCAGAATCTTTGTGTTCCCAATCTCTTGCTGAAGTCATTAATAAATATCCAACATCTTTCCAAGATCCTCCTCTTACACTTCTATTTACTTCTCCAGACATTGTAATTGACGGATTAAGTGATGAAGACATTGTATAAGATGATCTGTTATACGGAGAACTTGTCCATTCAGCTACGTTACCAGCCATGTCATAAAGACCATATCCATTCGCACGGAATGTTTTTATAGGAGCCGTATACATGTAACCAGTTTTCTTGCCATCGTTGATTTCTAAATAATCTCCACGTTTTGGTTTGAAGTTCGCTAGATAACAACCTCTATCATCTGTTAAATAAGGACCTCCCCAAGGATAAGGTGCATTTTCTAAACCACCTTTCGCTGCGTATTCCCACTCAATTTCTGTTGGTAAACGGTAACTAATAACTTTTACTTGACTTCCTCTTTTCTTTTTATTATTCAATGCTGTGTTATGATATCTTGTGCGGAAATCACAAAAAGCTGTTGCTTGATTCCAGTTAACACCTACAACAGGATAATTTGCATAAGCTTTATGCCAAAAATAGTCTTGGTGCATTGGATCATTGTACGAATAGTTGAAATCTCTTACCCAAACTGTTGTATCAGGATAAATGTTTAAACTAAATTCTTTACGAAAATCTACACGGAAAGTACCACGTTTTTTTGCTGCAGCAGTTTGATCAACTGTCACATAAGAATAGTTTAATTTACGCGTATCAATACGTCTTTCTCCATTCATACGCTCTTCTGGAGGATAATATAATCCTTCCATAACCTCAGCATAATCTACATCTGGATATTTGTATTTATCCCACTCCAAACGCTGTTTCCAATTTAATTTCTTTGCATCTAAAGATTGACCATCACGACCTGTATTACTGTTTTTAATATATTCATCATATGGCGTCCCTTGTCCATCTTGTGAACCAGAAATATATGCATAATCACCAATACCTCCTGCTCCATTATTTGGATTCATAGGGTCAAAACCTAAAGTTTCTGCCTTGTTTGCCAAAGCAGTACGAGCGATAGAATCTTTTACATAATTTACAAAATACTGATACTCAGAGTTTGTAATCTCTGTATCATCCATAAAGAAACCTGTAACAGTAACCGTTTTTACTGGAGCATCATTTGTTTTTGTAAAATCGTAATCGGTTTGTCCTAAAACAAACGATCCACTCGGAATCGGAACCATTCCTTTTGGACGAACTGGCGTCCAAGCCGAAGATGTTTTCGAAACTATTTGTCCATCATTTCTATCACTACTCCCTCTGTTCTTCAACATTTTACATGATGATAAAGAAAGAGATAGCAACAATGCACTTACCAAAATTCTATTCATTCTGTTATAGATTTATTTTTATACAGGTTTTATACTTTTAGTTCTCAATTAATAAGGCTACAAATTAAGGCAATTTATTAATTGATTTTTAAAATTGTTCTTTATTTTTTAATAAAATTTTTTGAAATATTTCCACCACCTATTCGGTATTTCTCCATTCAAGGCTTGCTCATAATCTTTTTCTGAACACGGAATAATTTCAAATTTTCGCTCTCCATCAACAGTGTTATCAACTTCTATCCACAATTGATTGGTTAATATATTTCGGTAAAAAATATAATTGTATCCTTCTGTAGGAACAAAAATTTTCTCAAAATATTGTGTATCCTCAAAACTTTTTATCTCTGGACGGTGATTTTTTCCATCAATAAAATACCAAATCATCTGCGAAATTAATAGATGATCTAATTTTTTATAATTTTCGATATAATCACAAACGTAAAGTGAAGTCAATTTATTGCTGAAACCTAAATATCTTGTTAACGCACAAATTTCGCGTGAAGTAAATCCATTTGGCGTCATATTTTTTGAAGAAGAGAAATCCGAACCTTGTAAACTCGATAAATTAAGCAAAGCCGCATTTGCATCTCTCGAATAAGGTTCTATTTCTTTTACATTTTCAGAAAT
The DNA here is from genome assembly GCF_002415215.1 of Empedobacter sp. UBA5036. Classification (NCBI taxonomy): domain Bacteria; kingdom Pseudomonadati; phylum Bacteroidota; class Flavobacteriia; order Flavobacteriales; family Weeksellaceae; genus Empedobacter; species Empedobacter sp. UBA5036. The sequence goes on along the minus strand of NZ_DICC01000023.1, from coordinate 49,306 downwards.
CACACCCAAACGAACAGCATCAAAATTTAACTGATCTAACAAATCTAATTTTTCTTGAGCAACAAAATACGTTTGAAAACCGATATTCGTATAATCCAATAAATTGAAAGGCTCATTCGAAATAATTTTTGTTAAATAATTATTTTCTGTTGTTTGTGCTTCATCTTTTCCTAATCGTAATTTATGATCGATTGTTAAGTAATAAACTTTATCAACAATTTCGTCATAAGCACGATATTGTTGATAACCTAAACTTGGGTTTCCACCCAAAATAACAACAACATATCCATCACGAATTAATCCGTTGGTAACTTCTCTAAAAACTTTTTCGGTTTCGGCTTTATCATCATAATAAACAACATCGCCAAAATCGTACAAATCTATCGACCAATTTCCCATTTGCAATTCGTACAATTGTGTACGAACAAGGCTAAAATCTACATCTTCGATCAAATCTTTTTGTTTCGAACGAGATTCTGTCACACCAATAATCGCAATTTTATCGTTCGATTTTTCATCGCTTTCGATAACATCTTCGCGAAATTTTATAGCTTGTCCTAACGCAAAAGAATTACAAGATTTAGCAAAATCTTGTAATTCTTCAGAAACGGGTTTTAAAAAGTCGTTGTACATTATTACTTTTTAGTCGTTGTTTTTTTAGTTGTCGTTTTCTTCGCAGTTGTCTTTTTTGCAGGCGCTTTTTTAGTCACTGCTTTCTTTTTAGGTTTCGCAGCTTCTATTAATTTTTCAACCTCAGCCAAAGTCAACGCTTCTGGATTCGTCTCTTTCGATAACTCAACTTTTATTTTTCCTTGAATCAAATTATAACGTCCCCAACGCGCTTTCTCTAATCGAATTTCCTGTTCTGACCATTCGCGAACAACACGTTCAGATTCTTTACGTTTTTTATCTTCAATCAATTCGATAATATCAGCTTGAGATAAATGATCGAAATCGTATTTTTTCGGAACATTAATAAACCATTCATTCCATTTGATAAATGGTCCAAAACGTCCTTTTCCTTTTGTTACATCATACCCTTCGTATTGTGCAATCGGTGCATCAGCTTTTAATTTTTCTTCGATTAATTCTACTGCACGATCAAATGATAAATCCATTGGATCTTCCTCTTTCGGAATCGAAATATATTTATCATCAAATTTCACATAAGGTCCAAAACGTCCAATATTCACTTCTACTTCGTGCGCTTTATACTCACCTAAAGTTTTTGGTAATTCGAACAATTTCATTGCCTCTTCTAAGGTAATATTATGAATAGATTGATGTTTTTGAAGACTTGCAAAGCGAGGTTTTTCTTCATCTTCTGCTTCACCAATCTGAATCATTGGCCCAAAACGTCCAATACGTGCATGCACTTTTTTACCCGATACAGGATCAATTCCTAATTCGCGTTCTCCAGTTGCACGATCAGCATTTTCTTGAACATCTTCTACAACATGATGAAATTTCGTATAAAATTCATCAATCATTTTTGTCCAATTCAATTTACCTTCCGCAATATCATCAAAACTATTTTCGACACGCGCTGTAAAATCGTAATCCATCACATTCGTAAAATAATCAACCAAGAAATCATTTACCACAATTCCGATATCAGTTGGCATTAATTTGCGACGATCAGCTCCAAAAATTTCTTTTTGTTGAACTTTTTTGATTTGATTATCGATTAGCGTTAAGGTATTATATTTTCGTTCTTGACCATCCAATTCCCCAACTTCCACATAGCCTCTATTCTGGATTGTAGAAATCGTTGGCGCATAAGTTGATGGACGACCAATTCCTAATTCTTCTAATTTTTTTACCAAAGATGCTTCTGTATAACGAGCCGAAGGACGAGAAAAACGTTCAGTACCGTTTATTTCATCTGCTTTCAATTGCTCATTTACTTTTACACTTGGTAATAATACTTTATCATCATCAGCATCTTCGTCGTCAAACGATTCTTGATATACTTTTAAGAAACCATCAAACACAATTACTTCTCCTTTCGCTTGGAAAATAAAGTTGTTTTTGTTGTTATCAATATCAATAATAGTTCGTTCCAATTCTGCATTTGCCATTTGAGAAGCAACTGTACGTTTCCAAATTAATTCGTACAATTTTCGCATAGAATCGTCTGCATTTATTGAATGATTTTCGAAATGCGTTGGACGAATCGCTTCGTGCGCTTCTTGTGCAGATGAATTTTTGTTTTTATATTTTCTTATCTCAACATATTTGTTTCCGTAAGCAGATTCTATCTCAGCTTTTACTGCTGTTAATGCATCATCAGACAAATTCACACTATCTGTTCTCATATATGTGATATGTCCAGATTCGTATAATTGTTGTGCGACACGCATCGTTCTTGAAACTGAAAAACCTAATTTACGAGATGCTTCTTGTTGCAAAGTTGATGTTGTAAATGGTGCTGAAGGTGTACGCTTTGCTGGTTTCTTTTGTAAATCATTTACTTTAAAATCTGCTCCAACACATGTTTCTAAGAAATCTTCGGCTTCTTTTAACGTAGAAAATTCTTTTGTTAAAACTGCTTTTAATGTTCTTCCCTCATTTGTTTCGAAAATTGCAATGAATTTATATGACGAAACTGGAACAAAATTTTGAATTTCTTTTTCACGTTCAACAATTAATCGAACAGAAACTGATTGAACACGACCTGCAGATAAGCCTGGTTTGATTTTTTTCCATAAAATTGGCGACATTTCGAAACCAACTAATCTGTCCAAAACACGACGAGCTTGTTGTGCATCAACCAAATTCTCATCAATTTGACGTGGATTTTCTACCGCACGTTGAATCGCTTTTTTTGTAATTTCATTAAAAACAATACGTTTTGTATCTTTCTTTTCTAATCCAAGAACGTGATACAAATGCCAAGAAATTGCTTCTCCTTCGCGGTCCTCATCGGATGCTAACCAAATTGTTTGGGCTTTCGAAGACAATTTTTTCAGTTTACTTACAACCTCCTTTTTATCAGGTGTTACTTCGTATATTGGCTTATAATGATTCTCGATTTCGATTCCCATTCCTTTCTTTGGTAAATCGACCACGTGACCAAAACTTGATTCCACGATAAAATCATCACCTAAAAAACCTTGAATGGTTTTAGCTTTTGCTGGGGACTCAACAATAACGAGATTTTTAGACATATTGTTTTCTTAAAAAATTTCTGCAAAATTAATAACAAAAAAATGAAGCAGCCAAAAATGATTTTCAACTGCTTCATAATTTTGTCTATTTCATGTAAGGATTATCCTTGTAAATATCTGTTCCTATTTGGTCTATTTCTGATTGTTCATTGTCTTCTGTTCCTATAACTGTTTCATATAAAACATATGTAGCAATATAAATTAGAGGCATTGCTACTAATAATCCAACTCCACAAGCAAGTACGCCTAAAATTGCAACTCCAAAACAAGCCAAACAAAAAACAAATGCTGATCCGAAGTTTTTAAATAAAATACTTACACTTGATTTTATAGCTTCCGTTGTAGTAAAACTTGTAAACAATACAAAAGGAATTGCTAGTATTGATGTAACATAGAAAATAAATCCAGGTACAATACATAATAAAATACCTATGAATCCTAAAAATTGAACAGCTAAATATGTTGTAAAAATCACACCAAATTTTCCATCTTTATAATGAACAAACAAATCTGAAAAATCAGGATTTTGATGTTTATTAAATTTTTTAGCCATTGTCAAAATACTTACTGTAATCGGTGCTAAAGCTGCTGCAACTACAATACTAACAATATTACTCACCCACGCTAAAGGAGATGATGCTTCTGCAAACACTTCATTTAAATCAGATGGATCATTAATAACCATAGTTGGTGCTGAAATGATTAATCCTAAGAAGAAATTAATCATGAAACTAATTGCGAATGTTATTACAATTGCAAGAATTGCATATAAAGCGATTCCTGAAAAAATTTCCCATGATTTTGAAAAAATATCGCCAACGTTTATATTTACTCCTCGTTGTTTAATTTCTTCTATTCTTTGTCTAATTCTATCATCCATAGTTTTATATTTTTTTAGATTTCCTCAAATCTACAAAATGTTAATAAAATGCAAAAGAAAATTTTACTGCCAATATGTCACATAGATTTATTATTTTTGCACGATAAAATATCCATTTTAGAATGCATACAGAAGAAAAACATATAGATGAAGCAAGACAAGGAGAGGCTTTGATGACTGCTCCTACTCGTAATGCAACAAAGAAATTATTCTTAGAAAGTTACGGATGTCAAATGAATTTCTCGGATAGTGAAATTGTTGCATCTATTCTAAATAACGAAGGTTATCAAACCACTCAAAAAGTTGACGAAGCAGATTTAATTCTTTTAAACACTTGTTCTATTCGTGAAAAAGCGGAACAAACAGTTCGTAAACGTTTAGGAACTTTAAACGCAATCAAAAAACAAAATCCAAGTCTTAAAATTGGAGTTTTAGGTTGTATGGCGGAACGTTTGAAACATAAATTCTTAGAAGAAGAACATTTAGTAGATATCGTTGTAGGACCAGATGCTTACCGCGATTTACCAAACTTAATCAACGATGTAGAAGATGGTCGTGATGCGGTAAACGTACAATTATCAAAAGAAGAAACATATGCCGAAATTTCTCCTGTTCGTTTAGGTGGAAATGGCGTTACAGCCTTTGTTACGATTACTCGTGGCTGTGATAACATGTGTACATTCTGTGTTGTTCCTTTTACGCGTGGTCGTGAGCGTTCTCGTGATCCTCACTCAATCTTGAATGAATGTAAAGAATTAGCAGAATCTGGTTACAAAGAAATTACACTTTTAGGTCAAAATGTCGATTCATATTTATGGTATGGTGGAGGACCAAAAAAAGATTTCAAAAATGCAACTGATATTCAGAAAGCGACTGCTGTAGATTTTGCTCAATTATTAGACATGGTTGCTACGCAGTTTCCTAACATTCGTTTACGTTTTTCAACTTCTAATCCACAAGATATGGAAGAAGGCGTATTGCAAATGATGGCGAAACACAAAAATATTTGTAAATACATTCACTTACCTGTTCAATCGGGTTCTACTACTGTCTTAGCACGTATGAATCGTCAACATACTCGTGAAGAATATTTCGAATTGATTGATAAAATTCGACGTATCGTTCCAGATTGTGCTTTATCTCACGATATGATTGCAGGTTTCTGTGGCGAAACAGAAGAAGAACATCAAGATACATTATCGTTAATGGAATATGTGAAATATGATTTCGGTTATATGTTCGCTTATTCTGAGCGTCCAGGAACGCCAGCGCACAAAAAAATGCCTGATGATGTTTTACCAGAAGATAAAAAACGTCGTTTACAAGAAATCATCGAAATGCAACAAAAACACTCTGCAGAGCGTATGAATAGTTATGTTGGAAAAACTCATGAAGTTTTGATTGAAGGAAACTCTAAACGTGACGAAAATTTCTGGTACGGACGTAATACACAAAACGCGGTTTTAGTTTTCCCTAAAGTAGAAGGAACTAAAATAGGAGATTTTGTAAACGTAAAAGCAAATAGCTGTACAACGGCTACTTTGATTGGTGAAATGATAGAAGGATAAACAATCAATCCGTCAATTGTATACTAAAAATAAAATTCGTCAATTCGAGTGATTTTTATAAATGAAATGATTAAAAATTGTATCGAGAATAGAATTTTAATAGTTTAAAACCTTTTTCTCGATACAAAATTCTAAAGAATTTTACTCGAAATGACGGTTTTAATAAGACAATAATTGAAATTTGATAGATCATTTTTCAAAAACCTAAAAAATAAAAAAATGGATTCTTTACAAACTATCAAACAACGTTTTGGAATCATTGGAAATAATATAGCCTTGAATCGTGCTTTAGAAAAGGCGATTCAGGTTGCACCTACAGACATTTCTGTTCTTGTTATCGGAGAAAGTGGTGTAGGTAAAGAATTTATTCCGAAAATTATTCACAATCAATCTGCACGCAAACACAACAATTATATTGCAGTGAACTGTGGTGCGATTCCAGAAGGAACAATCGATTCTGAATTATTTGGACACGAAAAAGGTGCTTTTACAGGCGCTACACAAACACGTAAAGGTTATTTTGAAGTAGCAGATGGTGGAACTATTTTCTTAGATGAAGTTGGTGAATTGCCTTTAGCTACACAAGTGCGTTTATTGCGTATTTTAGAGTCGGGTGAATTTATGAAAGTTGGTTCTTCGGAACTTCAAAAAACAAATGTTCGTGTTGTTGCTGCAACGAATGTAAAATTGAAAGAAGCTGTTGAAAAAGGTAAATTTCGTGAAGATTTATATTATCGATTAAATACAGTTCAAATTGATATTCCTGCTTTGCGCGAGCGTAAGGAAGATATTAATTTATTGTTCCGAAAATTTGCTTCAGATTTTGCAAATAAATACAGAATGCCGCATATTGAGCTTTCTCCAGAAGCCCAAAATTATATTGCGAATTATCCTTGGCCGGGAAATGTGCGTCAATTAAGAAATTTTGCTGAACAAGTTTCTGTTGTGGAAAAAGACCGTGTGATTTCGTTAGAAAAAATCATGGAATTATTACCCAATAATTCAACAATGTTGACGGTAACAAATAAATCGAAAGATGGAAGTTCTTCTGATTTTATGGAACGTGAATTATTGTTCAAAGTTTTATTGGACATGAAAAAAGATTTGAACGATTTACGTGCTTTAACATTAGATTTAATCAAACACAAAGATGTTGAAGATTTTAATGGCAATACACAAGAATTGATTCAGCGCGTTTATCAAGATCAAAACGAACCAGAAGAAGATTTTGTGCCAAGTCAATATAATTTGGTTCCAACGAAATCTGCTCCAATTACACCAAATTATCAACAATCGCAATACGATTATTCGAACGATGTATATGATGTAAGTCCAATCGAAGAACCAGAATCTCTTTCGTTGCAAGATAATGAAAAGGAAATGATAAAATTGGCGTTGGAAAAACACAAAGGAAAACGTAAAATGGCGGCTGACGAATTGGGAATTTCTGAGCGAACATTGTACCGAAAAATCAAACAATATCATTTGTAATATGAACAAAATAAAACTATTCGTCCTTAGTATTTTTGCTATTTTTAGTTTAACAGGATGTATAAAATATTCACTTTCGGGAGCAGCAATTCAACCAGATTGGAACACAATTTATGTGGCAACTTTTCCGAATTACGCACCTCAACAAAATCCTACTTTGAGTCAAGATTTAACGATTGCGATTCAAGATATTTTTAGAAGTAGAACGAAGTTAAAGTTAAATTCGAATGAAAATTCTGACTTAATTATCGAAGGTGAAATTACGGGATACGATGTTGTTCCAGAAGCAATTCAATCAAATGATATTGCGGCAAAAAACCGTTTGACGATTTATGTAAAAGTTCGATACATCAACAATAAAGACGAATCAAAAAGTTATGACAGAACATTTTCTGCTTTCCAATTATATGACGGAAATGCAATGTTAAGCGCTGTAGAATCGTCAATTGTTCCTTTAATTATTGATGATATTCGCGACCAAGTTTTTGCGTCTATTGCGATGGATTGGTAAAAAAATAACCTTATATTTGAGCAATGACCAGAATTGAATATTTAGTAGCACATCCGTACGAAGTTGAGAAATCGGACATTCCACTTCTTAAAAAAGAGGTAGAAAAATATCCGTATTTCTACACATTGCGCGCTTTATTACTTTATGGTTTAAAAAAGGAAAATCATCCTTCTTTTGAGGATTATTTGAACAAAACTTCAATTCACAGTAGCAATCGTGTCGATTTGTATCATTACATCAATTCAGAACCAATTCAAAAAGAAATTCAAACAAAAACTGAAACTATTTCTCCTGAAATGGAAGAAGAAATAATGGAAGAATTAGTTGAAAACGAAATTATTTCTGAACCAATTTTAGAAAATTCTACTTCTGAAATCATCGAAAACAATAACGAAACAGTTGAAGTTATTGATGAAATCATTGAAGAAAAAGAAGAAGAATTAAACCAAGAAATTGAAGTTGTTTCTGAAACTAATTCAGAAGAAATCAATGAAGATATTGTAGACGAAATGATCGAAAATGATACAGAAGAATCTGAATTGAGAACAGATCATGTTGTTGATATTATTTCGGATGAAGAATTGAACGAAGTTGCTGAAATCACGAATAAAGTTGTGGTAGAAAATAATTCGAAAGAAGAAAATTTAACTTCTGAGAATGATATCGAAAATGCTGTTCAACAAACTTCTGGAATTGAAATTATTGAATCTGAACCTCAGCAGGTAATTGAAACAATTGAAGATAATCAGGAAGAAGAAATTATAGAAGGATTGTCTGAAAATGCGGAGGTAATTGAAGAATCTGAACCTGAAACGATTGAAGAAAAAGTAGAAATCATTGAAAATAATTCGGATGATTCGACGTTCTCTTTTTCGGATTGGTTGAAGAAAGTTCCTTCTCAATCAAAAACTCAACAAGAGATTGAGGAAGAGCAAGAAATTGCAGAAAGAGAAATAAAATATAAGTTGATTGATGACTTTTTGGAAAAAAATCCGAAAATCGTTCCGATGAAAAAAACGGATATTACACCAGTTAACACACCATCAAATTTCGTTCAGAATACGGAAGAATATTCGGATTTGATGACCGAAACTTTGGCTCAAATTTATATTGAGCAAAAAAAATATGATAAGGCAATTAAAGCTTATAAGATATTAATTTTGAAATATCCAGAAAAAAATAGTTTATTTGCAAATCGAATTAAAGAAATTGAAAATTTAAAAAACTCTAAATAATAAAATGGGACTATTTCAGTTTTTCATGATTATTATCATGATTTTATGTGTATTATTAGTACTAATCGTATTATCTCAAAACCCTAAAGGAGGAGGATTATCTTCTACTTTCGGAGGTGGCGGAGGAAGCCAAATGTTTGGAGTTCAAAGAACGAATAAATTCTTAGACAACACAACTTGGGGATTATTTATCGCTGTAATCGTATTGATTATTGGAGCAAGTGCTTCGCATGAAAATCCAAATGCGATAAAACCAATTAAGCCAAATGTTACGGCACCAGCTAATAATTTACCAACGCAACCTGCTGCAAACGGAGCAAGTCAAAATCAATTACCAGCTCAACCAGCGAAGTAATTTTGATAAGAAAATATACAAGCCTCACAAATTGTGAGGCTTTTTTTGTTGATTGATTAATATTATCTTTAAATTTATCAAAACCTAAATTATGAAAACATTCGTTTCATTTATAACCATCTTACTTACTTTTATAAGCTGTGTTGGTCAAAAAGTATATCAGAAAATTCCAAAAGAAAATTATCAATTACTCACAACTTTTTCTGCGCAATATGAATTATCAGGAACACATTTCTTCAAAAATGAAACTGAATTAAACAACATGTATGCCACATTACCAAAAGATTACAATAAATCATTACCTCGTTTCGTTATTGATTATGAACAAAATCAAATAATTTTGATTCCTCAAAAACATATTAATTCATATAATATTGATTCTATTACTGGTAATGAAAAGATTTATAATTTACATTTAACACCTATAAAAGGAATTAATCAAACACAAGATTCTTCAAATTTATTGATGATGATTGTACCTAAATCTGTAGAGAAGATTTTAGTAAAAACTAAATAAAAATGGAAAAATATACATCTAAATATTTACTTATTTGTCTTGCATTTAGCACAAACTTATTTGCTCAACAAAACTTTTGGAAAACTACCAATGCGAAAGGAAATATTTCTAAAGAGCAATTAAATCCAAGAGCACATATACCAACTAAATCGGTTAAATTAGACTTAGCTTATGATAATTTGGTGAACTATTTAAACAATACGAATCAACAAAATTTTTTATTAAAATTTCCAACTGAGAACGGAAAGTTTAATACATATCGTATTGTAGAAACCTCAAATTTATCTCCTGAATTACAAACTAAATACCCAGATATAAAATCTTTTTCTGGATACAATACAAATGATTTGACAGAGAAAATCAATTTTAGTTTATCTCCTCAATTTGGTTTGTATGGTTTAGTTTCAAACGGCAATAAAACAGTGTTAATAGACGCTTACACCAAAAATAAAGCGTCATATATTGTGTATGATAAAAAAGATTTAGTTAATACAAATTCTTTCAAATGTGCTACAGAACCTTCTGAAAGTGCTCTTGGGATAGATAATTTGAATTTTGAAACTATTAAACAATCTTCTCGAACAGCAACTCAAAATGGAAGTTTAAGAAAATTTAGATTAGCCATTACAACAACGACTGAGTATTCAGATTTTGTAATCAAACAAGCTAATTTATCATCTGGTACAGAAGCTCAAAAGAAAGCGTCAATATTAGCTGCAGTCAATTTATCACTCACACGAATTAATGGCGTTTTAAAAAATGATGTTGGTGTTTTTTTAGAATTAATTCCAAATACTGATCAATTATTTTTTATTGATTCTGATTCTTTCCAAGACCCTAATATTAATTCTAATTCTGCAGCAAATTACAATCTTGAGGAAAATATTACTGTTACAAATAATGTTATTGGAGTTGCTAACTACGATATTGGTCATTTATTTTTTCAAGTGAATGATGATAATAATTCAAATGGATTAGCCAATACGCCAGCAGTTTGTAATGATAGAGCAAAAGCAGGAGGAGTGACTGGTACAATAGTTCCTATTGGGGATGCTTTTGATATTGATTATACTGCCCACGAAATTGGTCATCAATTAGGTGCCTACCATACACAAAACAACAATTGTAATCGTACACTTAACAGTTCTGTTGAACCTGGAAGTGGTTCTACAATTATGGCTTACACTGGTATCTGTTCACCAAACGTACAAAATCAAAGTGATGCATATTTCCATACAAAAAGTTTAGAAGAAATGGCAAAAGTGCTAAATTATGTGAATTGTGGACAATTCGTTACAACAACTAATGCTGCACCTATTATAGCTTCTAACTTGAAAACAAAATATAACATTCCAATTTCAACTGCATTTGCTTTAGAAACATTAGCCACTGACTCAAATAATGATCAATTAACATATTCTTGGGAGCAGATGAATCCTGAAGTTTCTGAAACTTCTATTAAATCACTTCCTCCTATTTCCTCTAATTCTCAAGGCCCAAATTTCAGATCATTCTCTCCACAAAAAGTTGGAATTCGCTATTTTCCTCGTTTAGAAAAAATTATTTCAAATGAATTAGTATTTCAAACAAATCTATATCTGTCAAACGTTTCAAATTACGATAAAAACAATTGGGAAGTCATTCCTTCAGTTCCTCGTACAATGAATTTCTCTGTAACAGTTCGTGACAATAATTCTGAAGTTGGATTAACCGCTCGACAAAATGTTCAGTTAAACTTTCTAAATTTTGGTCCATTCAAAGTGACTTCGCAAGCAACAACTGATTATTGGACTCAAAATTATCCAGCATCAATTACTTGGGATGTTGCGGGAACGGATGCAAATGGAATTGATACACAAAACGTAAAAATTTTATTATCGGTTGATGGTGGAAAAACATTTGATTATGTTTTAGCTGAATCAGTTCCGAACAACGGTTCTTATACATTCACAGTTCCTGCAGGATTAGGAATTACTAATAAAGCGAGAATTATGATTAAAGCTATTGATAACGTTTTCTTAGCTGTTAACTCTACTGATTTTTCTATAGAAAGTTCTTTAACTACAAATGATATAAAAGGAAAAGATTTAGGTACGATTTCTCCAAATCCTTCAAATGGAATAATCAATTTAGATTTTACAAACTCATTTACAACAGGTAAAATTACTGTGACAGATTTAGCAGGAAGAACAGTTTACTCAAACAAATTGAATTCTTCGAAATCTCAACAAGTTAATTTATCTAGTTTATCAAATGGTGTTTACATTGTTTCGATTGAAGCAGGTAACGAACAATTCACGAAAAAAGTGATTATCAAAAAATAATTATTCATAAAAATTACTTTAAATGCCAAGTTGTCTGACAGCTTGGCATTTTTATTTTTTCTCATTACAATTAACTTATCCATAATGGCAGAAATTGGCTATTGGCACGTTTTTCGTTGATTAAAAATCATCAATTTAGAAAAAATAAAAAATACAAATATGTCACAATTAAACATTAAACCATTAGCAGATAGAGTGGTTATTGAGCCTGCTCCAGCAGAAACTAAAACAGCTTCAGGAATTATTATCCCAGATTCAGCAAAAGAAAAACCACAAGAAGGAATTGTAGTTGCAGTTGGTAATGGTAAAAAAGACGAACCAATGACAGTTGCAGTTGGTGACAAAGTTCTTTACGGTAAATATTCAGGAACTGAATTAAAATTAGAAGGTAAAGATTACTTAATCATGCGTGAAGCTGATATTTTGGCAATTATCTAAATTTAGTTGTAATAAGTAAAATGTATTAAGTACAAAGTAACTTATTTTTTAATTTTTAATCATATTCGACTTAAGACTTAAGACTTAAGACATCAAAACATAAATAAAAATGGCAAAAGATATTAAATTCGATATTGAATCAAGAGACGCTTTAAAAAGAGGTGTTGATGCATTAGCAAATGCAGTTAAAGTAACATTAGGACCAAAAGGTCGTAACGTAGTTTTAGAAAAATCTTTCGGTGCTCCACATGTAACTAAAGACGGAGTTTCTGTAGCAAAAGAAATCGAATTGGAAGATCCAATCGAAAACTTAGGTGCGCAAATGGTAAAAGAAGTTGCTTCTAAAACAAATGACGTTGCTGGTGATGGTACTACAACTGCTACAGTTTTAGCTCAAGCTATCGTTCGCGAAGGTTTGAAAAACGTTGCTGCAGGTGCGAATCCAATGGATTTGAAACGTGGTATTGATAAAGCTGTTGCTGGAATCGTTGCTAACTTAAGAGAGCAATCTCAAGAAGTTGGTGATTCATCAGAAAAAATTAAACAAGTTGCTTCTATCTCTGCAAATAACGATGATACAATTGGATCATTAATCGCAGAAGCTTTTTCTAAAGTTGGAAAAGAAGGTGTTATCACTGTTGAAGAAGCAAAAGGAACAGAAACTTACGTTGACGTTGTTGAAGGAATGCAATTTGACCGTGGATACCAATCGCCATATTTCGTAACAAATGCAGATAAAATGATTGCTGAGTTAGAAAATCCTTACATTTTATTATGCGAGAAAAAAATATCTAACTTACAAGAAATCTTACCTTTATTAGAGCCAGTTGCTCAATCAGGTCGTCCATTCTTAATCATTTCTGAAGAAGTTGAAGGTCAAGCTTTAGCTACTTTAGTAGTGAACCGTTTAAGAGGATCTTTAAAAATTGCTGCTGTTAAAGCACCAGGATTCGGAGATCGTAGAAAAGCAATGTTACAAGATATCGCAATCTTAACAGGAGGAACTGTTATTTCTGAAGAGCAAGGAATTACGTTAGAAACTGCTACTTTAGAAATGTTAGGTACTGCAGAAAGAGTAGTTATCGACAAAGACAATACAACTATTGTTAACGGAGCTGGTGATGCTGAGCAAATCAAATCTCGTGTTAACCAAATTAAAGCGCAAGTAGAAACAACTACTTCTGACTACGATCGCGAAAAATTACAAGAGCGTTTAGCTAAATTAGCTGGAGGTGTTGCTGTATTATACGTTGGTGCTGCTTCTGAGGTTGAAATGAAAGAAATCAAAGACCGTGTTGATGATGCTTTACACGCAACTCGCGCTGCTGTAGAAGAAGGTATCGTTGCTGGTGGTGGTGTTGCTTTCGTTAGAGCTTTATCTAACTTAACAATTGACACAACAAATGCTGACGAAGCGACAGGTGTTAAAATTGTAACGCGTGCAGTTGAAGAACCATTACGCCAAATCGTTCACAACGCTGGTGGAGAAGGTTCTGTAGTTGTTGCTAAAGTAAAAGAAGGAAATGGTGATTTCGGATACAATGCAAAAACTGACGAATATGTAAACATGATCGAGGCTGGAGTTATTGATCCAACTAAAGTTGCTCGTGTTGCATTAGAAAACGCTGCTTCTGTTGCAGGTATGTTAATTACTACTGAAGCGGTTGTTACAGAAATTAAAAAAGATGAGCCAGCTATGCCGCCAATGGGAGGCGGAATGCCAGGAATGATGTAATCATCAACTCATAAAAATATACAATAGAAAAAGCCATTCAGAAATCTGAATGGCTTTTTCATTAAGTCATAAATAATAAAAACTATATAATCGTCGATTTTCCCATCAATACATTTTCAAAATTGAAATATGAATGATGATCATGATCGCTCAATAATATCTTCGCAATATAATTTGCTACAACAGATGTCGAATAATCACTCGTTTCATCTAAATCTGAAGTTACAATCAAATTATTAATCGCATTTTCCACCGCATTTTCTATTGCTTTCGCACCTTCTTCTAATCCCAAATAATGCAACATCATTGCAGCACTCAAAATAGAAGCCATAGGATTTGCAATTCCTTTTCCTTTTGCTTGTGGATACGAACCATGAATAGGCTCGAACAATGCATTTTCTGTACCAATAGAAGCCGAAGGCAACAAACCTATACTTCCTCCAATTACACTTCCTTCATCCGAAATAATATCGCCAAACATATTCTCAGTCAAAATCACATCAAATTGTTTTGGATTGATAATTAATTGCATCGCTGCATTATCAACAAACAAGAAATCTAATTCAACTTCTGGATATTCTTGGCTAATATCCATCGCAACTTTTCGCCATAAACGAGAGGTATCCAACACATTTGCCTTGTCTACCAACGTTACTTTTTTGCGACGCTTCATTGCTTCCTGAAAAGCTAAATGTGTAATTTGCTCAATGTCTTTTCTGTTGTACGAACACGTATCATACGCATGCGAACCATCTTGTGCTGTAAATTTTTCTCCGAAATAAATTCCATTAATCAATTCACGAAAAATAACCATATCTGTTCCTTCGATGTGCGAACGTTTCAATGGACTTTTCCCCAACAAAGATTCGTAAGCCTTGATTGGACGGATATTTGCAAATAAACCAAGTTCCTTTCTTAGCTTTAACAAACCTTGTTCGGGACGAACTTTAGCGTTCGGATTATTGTCATATTTTGGATCACCAATAGAACCAAACAAAACCGCATCTGCATCTTTACATAATTGCAATGTCGCATCAGGCAAAGGATTTCCCGTTTCGTCAATCGCAATTGCACCAATCAAAGCTTCCTCAAATTCGAAATTATATTTGAAAACTTGTTCTACAACTTTCAGAATTTTTATTGTTTCCGAAACGACTTCTGGTCCTATTCCATCGCCAGGAAGTACAGCAATTTTATGCATTTTCATCTTGTAAAGATTTATGATTTTGTTCGTAAGCTTCTATTTTGTCTTTCTGACTGATTAAGAAATCAATATCATCATACCCATTTAATAAACAGATTTTTTTATAAGAATCAACCTCAAAATTGATAGATTGACTTTGAATTCCCAAGGTTTGATTTTCCAAATCAACTTCAAATTCTGTTGAAGGGTTTTGATCGATTATCTCAAATATTTGATTTAAAATTTCATCTGAAACAACGATTGGTAAAATTCCGTTATTCAATGCATTTCCTTTGAAAATATCTGCAAAATAACTACTAATTACAACATCAAATCCGTAATCTTTTATTGCCCAAGCTGCGTGTTCACGGCTGCTTCCACAACCAAAATTTTTTCCGACAACTAATATTTTCCCTACATATTTTGAATCATTCAGTGGAAAATTCTCAATTTTTTCATTCTCTTGATTAAATCGCCAATCTCTGAATAAATTATCTCCAAAACCTTCTCTACTAATCGCTTTCAAAAAACGAGCTGGAATAATTTGATCGGTATCTATATTTTCTATTTTAATCGGAACAGCCGATGATTTTAATTGATTGATTGAATCCATTTTGAGTAAATTTTAATTGATATCAACAATTTTTCCGTGAATTGCAGCAGCAGCAGCAATCAAAGGACTTGCTAATAATGTACGAGAATTTGGACCTTGACGTCCTTCAAAATTTCTATTCGAAGTCGAAACACAATATTTTCCTTCTGGAACTTTATCGTCGTTCATCGCCAAACAAGCCGAACAACCTGGTTCGCGCAATCTGAATCCAGAGGCTTCAAAAATTTTGTCCAAACCTTCTTCTATCGCTTGCTTTTCTACTTGTTTCGATCCCGGAACAATCCACGCAGTTACATTTTCATTGCGCTGTTTTCCTTTCACATAATTTGCTACTTCACGCAAATCTTCGATTCTTGCATTTGTACAACTTCCGATAAACACATAATCAATTGGATGATTGATGATTGATTGATTATCTTGGAATCCCATATATTTCAACGCTTTTTCAAACGATTCTTTTTCATTATCGCTTAACGAATCTTTAGAAGGAATACTGTCTTTCACCGAAATTCCCATTCCTGGATTCGTACCAAACGTAATCATTGGATAAATATCCGCAGCGTCAAATTCTATTTCTTCATCAAAAATTGCATCAGCATCACTTGGTAAAGTTTTCCAATATGCTACTTTTTGCTCCCAATCTTCTCCTTTCGGTGCAAATGGTTTATCTTTTAAATAAGCAAAAGTTGTTTCATCTGGTGCAATCATTCCGCCACGAGCGCCCATTTCTATCGACATATTACAAACTGTCATTCGACCTTCCATCGACATATTCTCGAAAACATCTCCTGCATATTCACAGAAAAAACCTGTTCCTGCATTTGTTCCAACTTTAGAAATGATATACAAAATCACATCTTTTGGTTGAACATTTGGATTCAGTTTTCCATTAACTGTAATTCGCATCGATTTTGGTTTATTCATCAACAAACATTGACTAGCAAAAACCTGTGCAACTTGACTTGTTCCAATTCCGAAAGCAATTGCTCCAAAAGCTCCATGCGTAGATGTATGACTATCGCCACAAACCATGCTCATTCCTGGTTGCGTAACACCCAATTCTGGCGCAATAATGTGAACAATTCCTTGATACGGATGACCTAAGCCATAAAATGTAATATTATTTTTTTCGCAATTAATTGCTAATTGCTCTAATTGTTGTTTTGATAATGGATCTCGAACTGGCTTATCTTGATTAATCGTTGGTACATTGTGATCCGCAGTTGCAACAATTTGATTTGGTCGAAAAATTGGAATATTTCTCGCTTCTAATTCTGCAAAAGCTTGTGGACTTGTTACTTCGTGAATTAAATGTTTATCAATATAAATCACTTGTGGTCCATTTTCTACTTGGCTGACAACATGGGCATCCCACACTTTATCGAATAATGTTCTCATGCGAATTTTCTCTGTGATGTTTGATTAAACTGATGCATTAATCCAAGTAAATCTTCACGAACAACTTCTTTCTTCAAATCTGCAATTTCTAAAAATTGTTCATATAAAATATCTAATTCATTTTTAGATGTATCAAAACCGATATCTTTTAGACGATAAGCTAACGCCGAACGCCCGCTACGAGCTGTCAAAATAATAGAGGATTCATTAACTCCAACATCTGCTGGATTGATAATTTCGTATGTTTCACGGTTTTTAATCACACCATCTTGATGAATTCCAGAACTGTGCGCAAAAGCATTCGATCCTACAATTGCTTTGTTTGGTTGAACCATCATTCCCATTGTTTCAGAAGTTAATTGACTTAATTCTGTTAACATTTGAGCATTGATATCTGTATAAAAATTCAATTCTTTGTGTTGTCTAAAAATCATCACGATTTCTTCCAAGGCCGTATTACCAGCACGCTCACCAATTCCATTAATTGTACATTCTATTTGGCGTGCTCCATTTATAGCTCCTGCAACTGCATTCGCTGTCGCTAAACCTAAATCGTTATGATTGTGGCAAGAAATAATCACATTATCAATTCCTTGAACATGATCTTTTAAATATTTAATTTTATTTCCATACTCAAAAGGCAAACAATAACCCGTTGTATCTGGAATATTAAGAACCGTCGCACCAGCTTTGATCACCTCTTCACAAACTTGAGCAAGAAAAGCATTATCCGTTCTTCCTGCATCTTCAGCATAAAACTCAACATCATCTACAAATGTTTTTGCATAAGCAACCGCTTCAACTGCACGTTCGATAATCGCTTCACGATTCGAATTAAATTTGTGAATAATATGAGAATCCGAAGTTCCAATTCCAGTATGAATCCTTGGTTTTACCGCATATTGCAAAGCTTTGGCAGCAGATTCTATATCTTTTTTGTTTGCGCGAGTTAAACCACAAACTGTGGCATTTTTCACTAATTTTGAAATTGCATTTACGGCTTCGAAATCTCCAGGACTTGAAATTGGAAAACCAGCCTCGATTATATCAACGCCTAATTCGTCCAATCGAGCCGCAATTTCTAACTTCTGTTTTTTGTTTAACTTACACCCCGGCACTTGCTCTCCATCTCTCAGTGTCGTATCAAAAATTTGAATCTTCTCAGCACTCATTGCAATTAGTTTTGTTTGTTATTGTGATGTAAAATTAAAATTGTACTAACTTTAAATTTTCAAATTGAAATAGGTTTTACAATTCTTAAAGCCGAAATATTTTATTCAATTATTTCATTTTCAATCTATTATATATAATTTAATTACAATGTCAAATCATAACAAAGACGCACTATTTAGTTTAATAAAGTCGCTTAATCGTTCCGAAAAACGTCAATTCAAGCTTTATGTAAATCGTTTGCAAATTAATGCAGATGCAAAATTTTTGTTATTATTTGAAGCGTTGGATAAGTTGGAAGAATATGATGAAACGGCTATTTTGAAGAAAAAAATTACCACGAAACAACAATTATCAAATCTAAAAGCGCATTTGTACAAACAAATTTTGTTTAGCTTGAGAATGAATCCTTCGCAACAAAATTCGCGTATGCAAATACGTGAACAGTTTGATTTTGCTACGATTTTGTATCAAAAAGGCTTACACAAACAAAGTCTAAAAATGTTGGACAAAGCCAAAACTCAAGCCTTAGATTTTGACGAAAAAGCCATTGCTTATGATATTTTAGAACTCGAAAAAATTATCGAATCACAATTCATTACACGAAGTATTTCTGGTCGTGCAGATCAGTTGATTGAACAATCGGAGGAATTGAGTTTACAGAATTTACAAGCAAGTAAATTGTCTAATTTATCGCTAAAATTGTATAGTATTTTGCTCGAGAATGGATACGCAAAAGATGATGATGAAATTCAAAAAATTCAGAATTTCTTTGATTCGAAAACAAAAAATATCGATTTTAAGAAATTAAAATTCAAAGAGAAATTGTGGTTTTATAAAGCAAATGTTTGGTTGTCGATGTTAACGCAAAACCTTCATTCTGCCTATGAATTTTCGAAAAAATGGGTTGAGTTATTTTACGAGAAAAAAGAACGAATTCTTAGTCATCCTGTTTGGTTTATCAAAGGAAATTCATATTTATTGAAGATTTTATATCTGAAAAAAAATTCGAAAGAATTCAAATTTTGGTTTGATAAATTAGAATCTGTTTACGAGATTTTGCCTCAAAATGATAATGTGGAAGCGCTTTGGTTTATCAATAAATTTAATAGTAAACTGAATTATTTTTTCATTAATCCGAAAGAAAATATTAGTCCATTTTTGATTAAAGATATTTTACGCGAAATTAAATCGCATCATCATAAAATCGATAATCATCATATTTTGGTGCTTTATCTAAAAATTGCTGCCTATTATTTCTTAAACAAAGATTGGGATAATTCGTTCGAGTATTGTCAAAAAATAATCAATAGTGAAGCGTCAATTCAAGAAGATTTACATTTTTACACCTTGGTTTTGATTATGATGAATTTGTATGATTCTGGGAATGATCAAGAATTGGATACATATTCGTACAAAACGCATCAATTCTGCAAAAAGATGAAAAATAGTAATATTATTACACGAAAAATTAGTTTATTTTTTATTGAATTGAATGATTTGTACCCACATGAAAAAGTAAAAGCTTTCAGAGAATTAGATGATTTTTTGAAAGATTCGGACAATCAAAATTTGTTGCGAAGAAATACCAATTACATTAATCTTAGACGTTGGATGGAGGATAAAATTTAGACTTAAATTATCTGCATAAAATAATTTTAAAAATTTAGTGTTTATCATATATTTACATCTAAATTAACACATAAACACTATGTACCAAGATTACAAAGTTGGCGAACATAAAGCGAACAAAGGATTGCGCTTTTTAAATTTTATTATAGATTATGTATCAATCATTTTATTGACGATGCTATTTTTCGGTTTTATAGCAATTGTTATTGTGATCATTAATCCAGAAAGCGACATTATTTATCAATTAGAAAATATAAATCCTTTGATTGATAGAGTTATCACAGCCTTTTTTTATGTTTTACTAATTTTTTTATCAGAGTTTTTAACCAAAGGACGTTCATTAGGTAAATTTATTACAGGAACAAAAGTTGTGATGATTGACGGTTCTACACCTACAACGAAAGATTATTTTACAAGAAGTATTTGTAGAATAATTCCATTTGATGTTCTTACTTTTTTAGGAGAAAATGGTTGGCACGATAAAATTTCAAAAACTACAATTGTGAACAAAAAAGCTTTTGAAGCAGATTTATCACAAGCAGACAACATCGAAAGTATTGGAAAAACTGAGTTTGAATAATTTTCTATAAAATAAAATCTATTCAAATTATCTCAAAACAATAATTTATGTAAAAAATCATTGTTTTTTCTGCGTATTATTTCGCAAAAAAGGCTATTTATTAATACCTTTGCAACGTAAATATATTTTTGAGAAATGGAAAAACAACCTCAAGAGGTAGTGTTAGTTGGTGCTGGTATCATGAGTGCTACTTTAAGCATACTTCTTAAAAAAATAAATCCGGCTATTAAGATTTCTGTTTTCGAAAAATTAGATAAGATTGGATTTGAAAGCTCTGATGCTTTCAATAATGCAGGTACTGGTCACTCTGCTTTTTGTGAATTGAATTATACACCAATGGACAAAAATGGAGTGGTTAATATTGATAAAGCAATTAATATTGCAAAACAATTTGAAACTTCGAAAGAGTTTTGGTCTTACTTAGTCGAAAATAATTACGTTTCTTCTCCAGAAAAATTCTTACGTCCTACTCCACATATGTCTTTTGTTTGGGGCGATGACGATGTAAATTTCTTGAAAAAACGTTACGAAAAATTATCTCAACATCCTTTATTTAAGGATATGGAATATTCTGATGATGTTTCTAAAATCAAAGAATGGGCTCCATTAATTGTTGATGGTAGAAAAGGTAATGAAAAAGTCGCGGCAACGCATATGAACTTGGGAACTGATGTAAATTTTGGTGAATTAACGCGTCAAATTTTCAAAGGTTTACAAGACAAAAAAGAAATCACGTTAGAAACTGAACACGAAGTAAAAGACTTAACTCGTCTTAGCAACGGAAAATGGGCAGTTAAAGTAAAAGATTTAAAATCTGGAAATAACAAAGCACTTAATGCTGATTTCGTATTTATTGGTGCAGGTGGAGGAGCAATTTTATTGTTACAAAAATCTGGAATTCCAGAATCGAAAAAATTTGGTGGCTTCCCAGTTGGTGGACAATGGTTAATTTGTCAAAACGAAGAAGTAATCAAAAAACATCATGCAAAAGTATATGGAAAAGCAAAAATTGGTGCACCACCAATGTCTGTTCCTCACTTAGATACACGTGTTATTGATGGAAAACAATCTCTATTATTTGGTCCATTTGCAACATTCTCAACAAAATTCTTAAAATACGGATCTAATTGCGATTTATTCAAATCTGTAAACTTAGGAAACGTAGGATTTTTGATGAATTGTGGATTAAACAATATCGATTTAACAAAATACCTGGTAGAACAAGTGATGTTATCTAAAGCGAAAAAAGTAGAAGAATTACAAGAATATTTTCCTGAAGCTAAACTAGAAGATTGGTTCGAACAAACTGCAGGACAACGTGTTCAAGTAATCGAAAAACAAGATGGAAAAGGAGTTTTAAAATTTGGTACAGAAATCGTAACATCTCAAGATGGAACAATGTCTGCCTTATTAGGAGCTTCTCCAGGAGCATCTACATCTGTTAGTGCAATGTTGAACTTAATGAAACAATGTTTCCCAGACTTGATGAAAAACAACTGGAACGAAGCAATCAAAGAAATGATCCCTTCTTACGGTGAAGATTTAGCACAAGCTGAATTAGTTGAAGCATCAAGAGCCCGTACAACTAAAGTGCTTAAAATTTTAGATTAAGATTTTCTTACATCATATAATTATAAATCCTGATATTCATTTGTCAGGATTTTTTTTGCACGAAACTTAAGAGCATAAAAAAAGGTTTGAGAATAAATTCTCAAACCTTTTAATTTTTTCTGAACATCTTAGTCTTTCTTGTCTTCGCTTTTGATAATTTCGTATTCAACTTGCATCACTCCTGTATTGGTGTGACCAATTTCGCTGAATGCAGCTTGACTTAAGTCTAAAACTCTAGATTTAGCGTATGGACCTCTGTCGTTGATTTCTACAACTACAGATTTACCATTTCTGATATTCGTAACTTTTACTTTCGTACCAAATGGTAAAGACTTATGGGCAGCTGTTAGTTCGTGTTTGTCATACGTTTCACCACTAGCTGTCTTGCGTCCGTGGAATTTGTCTCCATACCAAGAAACAACTCCTGTCGAGATTTTTCGAGCACTATTCTCGATAAGTTCTCCAACCAACTTTTCATCTTCAACTGATAATGTATCTTTTTTGATGGTATCATTATCAATATCGTTACTAAATCTTTTCTCAGAAGCTGGCATAATAATTGTGTCATTATTACCAGAATCCTTAAAAATTTTACCATCAGCATTTGCTATTGGAAAAATCATTAACATTGCTATAAACGCTGTAATGCTTTTCGTCATCCTTTAGATTTTTCTGATTTACTTTGCAAATTTAAGGGTATAAACAGCTTCTTATTTAGAATTATTCTAATCAATTGATTTTTAATTCTAAAATCTCTTGTGCTTTGCGAATTTAGATGCTTACAGCGATTTGTTAATTTAATGTTAAAATAAAACTATAATCCTAATTTTTTTGGGAATTATTTATTTAAATCGGATATACTATTGATTATCAATAAATAATAATTTTATATAATTTGAAGAAATTTATCTAATAAAGAAATAAAAAAGGTAAAGTGTTATAAACTTTACCTTTTCTTAATTTTTAAAGATTTAAAAATCAATTATAAACTAGCTAAAATATCTTTTACTTTAGCTGAAATTAATTTTCCTTCCGCTTTACCAGCTAATTTAGATGAAGCAGCTCCCATTACTTTTCCCATATCTTTTGGAGAAGTAGCGCCAACCTCTGCAACAATTTCTGTAATTGCAGCTGTTAATTCTTCGTCTGATAATTGAGCAGGTAAAAATTGTTGAATAACTTCTGCTTGTGCCAATTCTTTTTCAGCTAATTCAGCACGTCCATTTGCTTCGAATTGTTCAGCAGCTTCTTTACGTTGTTTTACTAATTTTTGTAATAAAGCAATTTCTTGATCTTCTGATAATTCTCCGTTAGCACCTGATGTTTTTGCTAATAATAATTCAGATTTTACAGCTCTTAAAGCTTCTAAAGCAACAGTATTTTTAGCTTTCATCGCTTCTTTTAACTGTGCCATTATTTGAGTTTCTAAATTCATTTGTTTTGCTTTTAGACTACAAATTTAAGACAAAAAAAGGCTCATCGCAAAAGCAATGAACCTTTTCTATAATAAGAATATTTTTTACGAGTGATCGTTTATTAATCTACGTTATCATGTAGAAAATTGTTTGGACGAATTTGCGTTTCGTTGTTACGATTAGTTCCTACAGAAAAATCAGAAGATTGATTATCATTACGATCAGATAAATTCAATCCTTGACGTTTATAAGCAGGAATTGCTTCGTATTCGTCTACTTGAGAATTTGTCATCGTGTTGTTGAATTTAAAATTAAATTGTTTCAAACGATTTCTTCTTTCTTCAATCATACTATTCAATTCAGGATCATTTGATTGCTCAATTGGTTGACTAAATGGATCTATAGCAACTTGTACTTCTTCAGCTTGTGGAGCAACAGAATGAGCTACATTAGATTGAACTGGCTCTACATTTCCATATCCTTCGTTCTTTGGAGCTTGATATCCAGCATAATTATTTTGAGGATAATTTGACTGTTCTGAAGCTACAGGATTAGAATATGAATTATATGTTTGATTATTATTTACATTATTCGTTGGTTCTTGCGGACGATTAAAATCTGATTTCAAACGTGGTTCGAAATCATCATAAGAACGTCTCTCTTGCACTGGCTCATCATCAATATCATCTAAAACATAACGCTTTGGAGAATTATTTTCTTCGAAAGATTCTTCTGGCGTATTGTGATAAGTTTGTTGTTGAAAACTTTGGTTAATATCTGCTTGACGATAATTATTTTGAGGAGCCTCTGGCGTTTGATTTTGTTGAGGCGTTTGTGGTGCTTGCTGAGAAGCATTAGAACGACCAAAATCTAACGTCATTGGTTTTACACGATTCACAAAAGGTTGCTCAACTGATAACGTTTTATTAATTGGTTGTTCTTCCTCTAATGTATGTACAATTTTTTGTTCCTCTTTTCCTGTATACGCCTGATCTTCTGTAGGAAAACCAGTTGCTACAACAGTTACAGAGATAGAATCTCCTAAATCTAAGTCTTCACCAATACCCATGATAATATTTGCACTATTACCAGCTTCTTGTTGAATGTAATCATTGATGATACCGATTTCATCCATTGTAATTTCGTTATTACCAGACAAAATCAATAACAATACGTTACGTGCACCCGTAATTTTGTTGTTGTTTAACAATGGAGAATCTAAAGCAGAAGAAATTGCGTCTTTCGCTTTGTTTTCACCAGAACCTTGCGCAGATCCCATGATTGCTGTACCAGAATTTTTAAGTACTGTACGCGCATCACGTAAATCGATGTTCATTGCATAGTGTTGAGTAATAACTTCTGCAATTCCTTTAGCTGCTGTTGTTAAAACCTCATCAGCTTTCGAGAAACCATTTTTGAAACCTAAGTTTCCGTATAATTCACGTAATTTATCATTGTTAATAACAATCAATGAATCTACGTTTTGTCTTAATTTTTCGATACCTTTTTCGGCTTGTTCCAACCTCATTCTTCCTTCGAAAAAGAATGGCGCTGTAACAATCCCTACTGTTAAGATATCCATTTCTTTTGCAATACCAGCAATTACTGGTGCTGCTCCAGTTCCTGTACCACCACCCATTCCGGCAGTAATAAAGACCATTTTAGTCCCTTCGTCTAAAACAGCTTTTACATCATCCATACTTTCGATAGCAGATTGCTCTCCTACCTCAGGATTTGCTCCAGCTCCTAAACCTTCTGTTATTGCTTGTCCTAATTGAATTCTTGTTGGTACTGGACTATTTGCTAATGCTTGAGAGTCCGTATTACAAATTACAAATTCTACACCTGCAATTCCTTGTTCAAACATGTAGTTTACGGCATTACTACCTCCACCACCTACTCCGATTACTTTGATAGCTTGAGATCGGCTCTTTGGTAAGTTGAACACAATATCTCCTGTTAACATATCACTCATATTCTTCTTATTAAATTGGTTCGTAATTTATTCTAGTTTATTCTTATTATTCAGTTTCGTTGATCATTTGGATAAATTTATCCGTCCATTTCGAAAAGAAATTTTTCTTTTCTGGTTTAGATTTAGCTTCTTTCTTTTCTCCTATTTCTTGATCCAAGAATTCGTCCACTACTTCTTCTCTTTTTGGTTTTTGGATAATTTCTTCCTCAACAACAATTTCAGCTTTTACAGTCTTTTTTTGTTGCGTTGGTTGAATTCCAATTTCTAATTCTTCTTGGTTATTTAAATTATTAATAACTGGTTTTTCATAAATTTCGTGCTGATAATTCGCCGCTAATTCTTCTAAACCTTTCATTAATAATCCAACAGATGTTGCATATTCTGGTCCGCTAATTTCCTCAGCCTTTGCTCCGACAATATGTTCGTTAGAGTATCCAATTCTTACATCCATTCCTGTTACATATTCTGTAAGTTGACGAATGTGTTTTAATTTAGATCCACCACCTGTTAAAACGATTCCTGCAATCAGTTTTTTGTTTTGATCTTCGCAACCGTAGTTTTTCAATTCCAAATATACTTGTTCCAAAATTTCCTGCACACGTGCGTGGATAATTTGAGACAATCTTTTTAATGATATTTCTTTTGCTTCGCGTCCTTTTAAACCAGGAATCGATACAATTTCAGTTTCTTTATTTTCTCCTGGCCAAGCAGAACCAAATTTTTCTTTTAAAGCTTCGGCTTGCTTACCAATGATAGAACATCCAACTTTGATGTCTTCTGTAATCACATTTCCTCCAAACGGAATAACCGATGTGTGACGAATAATATTATCCTTGAAAATTGCAATATCTGTTGTTCCACCACCTATATCGATCAATGCAACACCAGCTTCTTTTTCTTCTTCGCTAAGCGCAGCACTAGACGATGCAATTGGTTCTAAAGTAATACTTGCCAAACGTAAACCAGCAGCTTTTACACAACGTGCAATATTTCGGATCGATGAAACTTGTCCTACAACCACATGGAAATTAGCCTCTAAACGACTTCCGTACATTCCGATTGGTTCGCGGATTTCACCTTCGTTATCAACCTTAAATTCTTGAGGAAGAACATGGATAATTTCTTCTCCAGGTAACATAACCAATTTGTAAACTTGATTTGTTAATAACTTTAAATCATTATCATCAATCACGTCTTCTGAATTGGTACGAGTAATGTAATCGCTATGTTGTAAACTACGAATATGTTGTCCAGCAATACCAACAGTAACATCAGTAATTTTGACACCAGATGATCTTTCAGCCTTATCAATTGCCTCTTTTATCGAGTTAATGGTTTGTGTAATATTATTTACAACACCTCTGTGTACACCTAAGCTTTTTGCTTGTCCGTGTCCAAGAATTTCGATTTTTCCGTTCTCATTTTTTCGTCCGACAAGCGCTACAATCTTTGTAGTCCCTATGTCTAAGCCAACTGCAATCTTACTATTGTTCTCCATTTTTTATTCGTTTGGTTGCTACAACTTGGTTTACAAATTTCAAGCTCAATTTTTCATAATCTTCAGTTCCTATAAAATCAATGTATTGATTATAGAATAATTTTAGATTATGTAACTTCTGTTCAAAGTTGTTTAAAGTTCCTAATTCTATATAATAGTTTCCTGTGTTTACAATTAAATTAAAAGAACGTTGTCCCACTTTTTGAATTGCTATGATATGATTTTTTAATAAATCGTCTGCTTTCAAAGCTTGAACAAATTTACTCAAATCCTCATATTCATTCGGTTTCACATCACCAGAAACTAAGATTACATCTGCTGAATTTAATTTAGATAAAGGCATTTTTCCGCCTTTTGTTGTCAAATAAAATTCATTTTTCAGCGTCTTTATTCTTGCTACTGCTGAGTTTGCTTTTATGTCAAGTCGTAAATGTCCGTTGATATCTTTACTTACTTGTACAGAATCCACAAAAGGACTCTCACTTACTTTTTGTTCGATTTCCTTAACATTCACATCTCTTAGAGATTGTTTCAGAATGTCTTTTCCATCTTTGTTAATAATTTCTCTTATCGATTCATCATTAATAAAATAATTATCAACTGGCTGAACAAACGCCACGTCAATTTTATTCACTGTACGCGAAGCATTCTTAATTACCGTAAAACTAATCAATCCGATTAGCAAGGCAACTCCAAAAATCACTTTTATGATTTTCAATTTACGCTTCACTTAACCACTCTTTTATTGGTTTAACAATTGTATCAATATTTCCTGCTCCCACAGTCAATAATACATCAAAATCTTGTTTTTTGATGTTTGCTAAACTATCTTCTAATGAAGATACTATTTTTTCATTTAAATTCACCTTTTCTAGCAACCAATTTGAAGTAATTCCTTCGATTGGTAACTCTCTGGCAGGATAAATGTCTAATAAAATCAAACTATCTAACTGCGATAAACTTTGTCCAAATTCTTCTGCGAAATCTCTTGTACGCGTAAATAAGTGAGGCTGAAATACTCCCAACACTTTTTTACCTGGATAAAGTTCACGAACTGAACGAATTGCTGCATTCAATTCTGTTGGGTGATGTGCATAATCGTCGATGTAAATTTTTCCATTTGCTTCGAAACGATTAAAACGTCTTTTAACTCCAACAAAAGTTGATAAAGCTTCTTTAATTTTATCATGTGGAACACCCATATAATCAGCAACAGCCAAAGCCGCAACCGCATTTTCCATATTGTGATGCCCTGGTAATAAAATTCCGACATCTGTCAAAGATCCATTTGGCGTTTTTACATCAAACACATAATGTCCGTCAATAATTCTTACATTGTGTGCATCGTAATCTGCGTCCAAATCCACTCCATATGTAAAAGCTCCTTCGAAAGGCAAACCTTTGTGAACAAATAATTTTTCTTCGACAATTGCTGCAAATTCTTGAAACGATTTTTTCACTTCATCACGCTCTCCATAAATATCCAAATGATCAGCATCATCACTTGTGATAATCGCTAATTTTGGAGAAAGACGTAAGAAAGAACGGTCAAACTCATCGGCTTCTGCAACTGTATATTTAGATCCATTTAGGATAATATTCGAATCGTAATTCTCTGCAATACCACCTAAAAAAGCTGTACATTCTACATTCGCAACTTTAAGAATATGTCCTAAAATAGACGAAGTCGTTGTTTTTCCGTGCGTTCCCGCAACACCAATATTGTATGTATGTTTAGTAATTTCACCTAACACTTCTGAGCGCTTCATGACTTTGAAATCATTCACTAAAAAATAATTTAGTTCTGAATGATCTTTTGGTATCGCTGGCGTATAAATTACCAACGTATTTTCTGCATTAATTCCTGCTGGAATTAACTCGATGTTATCTTCGAAATGAATATCAATTCCTTCAGCAATCAATTCAGTTGTTAACTCGGTTTGTGTTTTATCATAACCAGCAACTTCTTTTCCGATTGACTTGAAGAAACGTTCCAAAGCACTCATTCCGATTCCTCCTGCACCGATGAAATAATAATATGTTTTATCTAAAATATTCATTATAATAAATTCAATAATATATCTACAATCTCTTTTGTCGCATTCGGTTTCCCTAATTGCTTAATGTTTTGAGATAATTTATTTTTTAATTCTTCATTGTTCGCCAAAGCAATTACTTCTTTGACTAAAATTTGTTTTGCATCTGCATCTTTCACCATAATCGCTGCATCCTTCTCAACCAATGCTTGTGCATTTTTGGTTTGATGATCTTCTGCCGCTGTTGGCAATGGAAGCAAAATAGTTGCTTTTCCAACAATACACAATTCCGAAATCGCCATTGCTCCTGCACGAGAAACAATCATATCCGAAGCTGCATACGCATCTTTCATGTTATAAATAAATTCGGTTACATGAATCGTTGGATACTTATCACCAACCAAGTTTTTGATTTTTTGATAATCTAACTTTCCTGTTTGCCAAATCAATTGAACGCCACTTGCAACAAATTCGTCAAAGTTTTCTAACCAAGCATTGTTCATTGCTCTTGATCCTTGAGAACCACCAACAGATAAAATTGTTGGTTTTTCTGGATCTAATCCAAAAGCTGAAATTGCTTCTGCCTTTGACGGTAAATTTTGAAAAATCTCAGCACGAATAGGATTTCCTGTGTAATGCACTTTTTCTTGTGGAAACTGTGAAATTCCTTCGTAAGCTGTACAAATTGCACTCGCTTTATTTTTCAAAATTTTGTTGGTAACTCCTGGAAACGAATTTTGTTCTTGTAATAAAATCGGAACATTTTTACTTCCCGCTACCCACAACATTGGCCCACTTGCATAACCTCCTGTACCAACAGCTAAATCTGGCTGAAAATCTTTGTAGATTTTTTTTGCAAGACTTAAGCTTTTTATCAATTTGAAAGGGAACTTTAAATTCGCTGTCATGTTACTTCTATCAAATCCAGAAATTGGTAAACCTTTTATGTCATATCCAACTTTTGGCACTTTTTCCATTTCCATTCTTCCTTCTGCTCCAACGAACAAAATTTGTGCATCTGGCAAACGTCTTTTAATTTCGTCTGCAATTGCAATGGCTGGATAAATATGTCCACCTGTTCCTCCGCCGCTTATTAAAACTTTAGGCGATGTCTTCGATGTATTCTTCACTTAATACTTTTCTATCTTGTTCTAATTCTTCTTGCGATTTAATCTGAGTACTTACACTCAAAATTATTCCGAACGAAATACATGTCATCCAAATGGATGTTCCTCCGTAACTAATCATTGGCAATGGTTGCCCTGTTACTGGAATTAAATTAACCGCTACAGCCATGTTTACCATTGCTTGTATAATAATTGGTAAGCCCACTGCAAATACAAGTAGCGTACCAAAAACGGTATGAATTTTCGATGCGATGATACAAATCCGTATTAAAATCAGAAGGAAAATTCCAATTAATAGAATTGCACCAATTGCACCATATTCTTCTACAATAATCGCGAAGATAAAATCGGATGATGACTGAGGTAAAGTTTGTTTGAAAACACTTTTTCCTGGTCCAGCCATTTCATTCAACCCTCTTGCAATTGCAGCTTTTGCGTGTAAAACTTGATAACTTTCTAATCCAGAATCATCATTAAATTTCTCGATACGTGACATCCATGTGTGCACACGAGAATTTGTTACTAAATCTGGTCGAGATAAAGCCATCCACACAAATCCGCCACCGAGTATTAAACCTACCCCGGCAATTGTAAATAAATATTTGAATGGAAATCCACCAATAATCAATAATATTCCGCACATTCCAGCTAACATCAACGCTGTTGAACCATTAGAAGGAAAGATTAATCCTACAATTACAATAATTGGTAAGAATAATGGAACTGCTGTATTTTTCCACGTATATTCTTTGTCTCTATTTTTTGTTAAATAACGAGCTATATAAATCAACAACGCTTGCGAAGCAATCATCGAAGGCTGAATACCAATTCCAGTTCCTGGAATCGTTAACCAACGTGCAGCATTTGCACCTCCAATATTCTGTCCTTGTACAAGTGTTATTGCCAAAACTCCAGAAAGTATAACAACAGCTGTTAAAGCAAACAAACCAAACCAACGATAATCAATACGTTGTAATCCATAAATGATAAATAAACCGATTAATAAAATCACAGCGTGTTTACCTAAATGCCCAAAAATAGTACCCGATCCTACCGTATACACCAAGTTAGAACTTGCTGAATAAACAGGTAAAAACGAAAATAGTGCTAACAATAAAATGAAAGCCCAAAGCGGTTTATCGCCTTTAAAATATTTTTGTACGATGTTAGACATTGGTTGGTTGTATTATTATAATTTGCGTACGTTTTCTTTAAATTGATCTCCACGATCTTCGTATCCATTGAACAAATCGAAACTTGCACAAGCTGGTGACAAAAGAACCGTTTCTCCTTTTGTTGCTAATTTATATGATTGCTCTACACAATCTTTCATTGTATTTGTCTCAACAATTGTATCGATATATGGACTGAAAAAATCAACAATTTTTGCGTTATCAACACCCAAACAAACAATTGCTTTCACTTTCTTTTTCACGAAAGGTAAAACTTCGTTGTAATCGTTTCCTTTATCAGTTCCTCCAACAATCCAAACAACTGGCTTTGTCATACTTTCCAAAGCAAAATATGTTGCATTCACATTTGTTGCTTTAGAATCGTTGATAAAATCAATTCCTCCAATTGTCAAAACAGGCTCTAAACGATGTTCAACAGATTTGAAATCTGATAAACTCTTTTTAAGCTCCTCATTATTAATATCAATAATTTTTGCGGCTACAGCCGCAGCCAATGAGTTAGAAACATTGTGTTTTCCAATTAATCCTAAATCATTCACTAACATTGTAAAATCACCATTCGAATCGTTCACACGGAACAATTCATTGTTTGCGTATGCTTCATTTGTTGCATCCATCATTGTGAACGGTTTACGATGAGCTCGAATATCAATCTGATCAATCATCTCCATTGTTTTTGGATCATCCAAATTGTAGATAAAATAATCGTTTTCATCTTGGTTTTCAGTAATTCTGAATTTAGCCTTTGCATACAAATCAAACTGATAATTGTATTGGTCTAAATGATCTGGTGTAATGTTCAGCAAAATTGCAACATACGGTTTGAAATCTGTTTTGATATCATCTAACTGAAAACTACTTACTTCTAATACATAATAATCGAAATTGTCTTCTGCTACAGATTTTGCAAAACTTTTTCCGATGTTACCACCTAATCCTACATTTAATCCAGCTTGCTTTAGGATATGGAACATCAAACTTGTTGTTGTTGTTTTTCCATTAGATCCTGTAATCGCAATAATTTTTGCATCTGTATAACGAGACGCAAATTCAATTTCAGAAATAATTGAAATTCCTTTTTCTTCTAATTTCTGAATTAGCGCTGCTTTTTTTGGAATACCTGGACTTTTCATTACTTCATCGGCATTCAGAATTAATTCTTCTGTGTGCTGACCTTCTTCATAAGCAATTCCGCGCTCCTCCAAAAGTTGTTTATACTTGTCTTTTATTTGTCCCATGTCCGAAAGAAAAACATCAAAGTTTTCTTTCTTCGCAAGAATAGCTGTTCCTACGCCACTTTCTCCTCCTCCTAAAACGACTAATCTTTTCATTTTTTATCTAATCTTTAAGGTAATAATACTAATTACCGCTAAAATGATTCCGATGATAATTGCACGCACCACGATTTTACTTTCGTGATAACCTAACTTCTGAAAATGGTGATGTAGAGGAGACATCAAAAAGATTCTACGACCTTCACCAAATTTCTTTTTCGTGTACTTGAAATAAGACACTTGTAACATTACTGATAAACTTTCTGCGAAAAATATTCCGCACAAAATTGGTAGTAATAATTCTTTACGAACGATTATTGCCAAAACAGCAATAATTCCTCCGATTGTTAAACTTCCTGTATCACCCATGAACACTTGAGCTGGATAGGTATTATACCAAATAAATCCTATCAAACCTCCAAGGAAAGCTCCACAGAAAATCAAGACTTCTTCTGAACGCGGAATAAACATAATATTCAAATAATCGGCGAACATTAAATTTCCGGAAACGAAAACAAACATCGAGATTGCCGCCATAATCACAGCCGAACTACCTGCTGCTAAACCGTCGATTCCGTCTGTTAAATTTGCTCCATTCGAAACTGCTGTAATAATAAAAATTACTGCAAAAATAAAAATCGCTGCAACCGCCCATGTTGGTCGATCTTGCGCATCCATCCAAAATAAAATATCAGAATAGTTGAATTCATTTCCTTTCACGAAAGGCATTGTTGTTTCTAACGTTTTTTCTTCAGGACCAAATTTTATTTGTCGGCTGTATTCTGTTTGTTCTGTTCCTACAGGCGTTTTTACTCTATTTTCTTGATGTTTTACGGTAACTGTTGGACTGAAATAAAGCATTAATCCAACTACAACTCCAAGACCAACTTGTCCTAAAATTTTAAATTTACCTTGTAAACCTTCTTTGTTTTTTCTAAAAACTTTGATGTAATCGTCTAAAAAACCAATCACACCTAACCAAATTGTTGAAACCAACAAAATGATAATGTAAATATTATCTAATCTCGCAAAAAGTAAAGTCGGAATTAATGTCGCCAAAATGATGATTAAACCACCCATTGTTGGCGTTCCTGCTTTTTCGATTTGTCCTTTTAAACCTAAATCACGAACAATTTCGCCCATTTGTTCTTTACGTAAATAACTAATGATTCGTTTTCCGTAAAACAAACTGATGAACATTGCCAATAAAATTGCCATTCCCGCGCGGAAAGACGTGTATTGAAACATACGCGCTCCTGGAAAATGGATACCTTCTAAATAATCAAATAAATAGTATAACATTCTTTATTTGTTCAATATTTTACTCAATTCTGATGCAACTTCTACATCAGAAAAATGTGTTCTTACTCCGTTAATTTCTTGATACGTCTCGTGACCTTTTCCCGCAATCAAAATAATATCTTTTGGTTCGGCCATTTTAAGTGCTGTTTTTATAGCTTCTTTTCGATCTGTAATCTTCAAGGTGCGATTATAAAATTGTGCTTTCACACCAACTTCCATCTCGCGAAGAATTTCTTCTGCATCTTCGGTTCTTGGATTATCTGATGTAAAAATGGCAAGATTAGATTTTTCGCTCGCGATATCCGCCATTTCTGGACGTTTTGTTTTATCGCGATCCCCACCACAACCTACAACTGTTATTAGTTTTTCGTTTTTGGTACGAATTCCTTCTATTGTATCCAAAACATTTTCTAATGCATCAGGCGTATGTGCATAATCTACGATTACGATAATTCCTGATTCTGTTTTGAATGTTTGAAAACGACCATCAACATTCCCAAGTGTGCTCAATGCTTTTAGAACTTCTAATTCATCTTGTCCTAAAATTGACGCCACACCAAAAACTAATAATAAATTATATGCATTGAATTGACCAATTAATGATGTCCAGAATTCTTTTCCATTGAATTCTAATTGCATTCCATCAAATTGGTGTTCAATAATTTTTCCTTTAAAATCTGCATCAGTTTTTAGTGCGTACAATTTTTTCGTAGCAACTGTATTCTGAAGCATTACTTTTCCGTTTTTATCATCTGCATTCGAAATCGCTGTAGACGTTTTTGGTAAATCGTCGAAGAATTTCTTTTTTGCTGCAAGATAATTTGCAAACGTTTTGTGATAATCTAAATGATCATGTGTGATATTCGTAAATCCAGCCACTTCGAAATGCAAACCAGCAATTCTATTTTGATGAATTCCGTGCGAAGAAACTTCCATAAAAGCAAATTCGCAACCTCTATCTACCGCTTCGCGAAACATTTTGTTCAATGTCAAAATATCTGGCGTTGTATGCGTAGACGGAATCACTTCACCATCAATCACAATTTTAATCGTCGAAATTAATGCACAAGCATAACCTAATTTTGTAAACAATTCGTACAACAAAGTTGTCGTTGTTGTTTTTCCATTCGTACCTGTAACTCCAACAAGTTTTAAATCTTTTGTTGGATTTCCATAAAAGTTAGAAGCTAAAATACCTAATGCAATCGTTGAATTCTCAACTTTCACATACGTTACTCCATCAACTAAATTTTCTGGCAAAACTTCGCAAACAATTGCTTTAGCACCTAAACCAATCGCTTTTTCTATATACTGATGACCGTCAACTGTAACTCCATTTACAGCGACAAAAACATCATTTTTTGATACTTTTCTTGAATCAAATTGAATATTATTGACTTCAACTTTTGTTGAACCAATCGTTTCTGAGATGGAAACTTTATATAATAAATCAACTAAATTTCTCATCCTTCCAACATTAAATAAATTGTCTCACCCTTCTTAAATCTTGTTCCCGCAGGAATGGATTGATTTGTTACTTTTCCAAACCCTGAATATTGCACATCTAATCCTAAATTTTCTAATACCGGAATTGCTTTAGATCCTGTATGACCAGTCACATTTGGCACTATATTTTTAGAATTACTAACATTAATATCATCTCCTTTTTTAAACTCTTTCACCGCGTTCTTTTTTACTAAATCACGTGGCAAAGGTATGGGAGTTTTTGAATATACCCAATCGGCAATTTTCTTAAAAACCGGAGCAGTTACACTACCTCCATAAAACCCTTTGGCTGTATTTGGTTTGTGCACAACTACGATACAAGAATACTTTGGTTTTTCTGCTGGAAAATACCCTGCGAATGAAGCACGATATTGCATTCCTTTACCATCTCGCTTCCAATAATCAACACGAGCAGTACCAGTTTTACCAGCAATATCGTAATTACTATTACTAATAATACGTCCCGTTCCTTGTTCTACTGCTCCACGAAGCATTTCTTGCATCTGTTTTACATTTTCCAAAGACGTTAGTTGATCTACTAAAACGACAGGTTCAAAAACTTTATCAGGTTCACCTTTACGC
The DNA here is from genome assembly GCF_002415215.1 of Empedobacter sp. UBA5036. Classification (NCBI taxonomy): domain Bacteria; kingdom Pseudomonadati; phylum Bacteroidota; class Flavobacteriia; order Flavobacteriales; family Weeksellaceae; genus Empedobacter; species Empedobacter sp. UBA5036. The sequence continues at coordinate 12,987 of NZ_DICC01000023.1, read as the reverse complement.
GTGATTTTATCCATAAATAATGGTTTCAACATTTTACCATTATTTGCCACTGCGTTGTAAAAAGTCACAATTTGAATTGGAGTTAACTGTAAACCATATCCATAACCCATTACAGGTAACGTAATATTACTCCAAGATTTACTATCTGGACGGTGCATAATTGGACTTCCTTCTCCAAGAATATCTACTCCAAGAGGCGAAGTCATATGCCATTTATCCATTTTTTTGAAGAAAGCTTTTGGATTTTCTCCGTAGTATTTATTAATAATTTTTGCTGTACCAATGTTAGACGATTTTTTCATCACGCCATCTACAGTCAATGTTCCATAACCGTGTGTATCTGTAATCGTACGACCATAGAATTTATAACTTCCACCTCCTGTTTCTACAGTTGAGTTTTTATTGATAAAACCATCATCCATTGCTGCAAGCAACGAAACTGTTTTGAAAGTAGATCCTGGCTCTGCAGCTTCACCAACCGCATAGTTATAATCGTCGATATATGTTCCGTCTTTTTTGCGAGATAAATTTACAATTGCACGAACTTTCCCTGTCTGAACTTCCATCACAACCACACTTCCGTGTTGCGCTTCAAATTCAGAAAGTTGTTTGTACAAAGCATCGTAAGCAACCATTTGCAAATCGGCATCTATTGTTGTGTAAACAGATGAACCTGCTTGAGGCTCTTGCTCCCAACTTTTCATTGGTTTCCATTTACCACGTCCCATAAATTGCTCCCAACGACGACCTTCAATACCGCTTAATAAGTCAGAATAAGCTCCTTCTAATCCTACTTTTCCGCGTTGATCATCGTAACCAATTGTACGAACACCAATATCTTGAACAATTAATTCTCGTTTTGATTCAGTTTCATGAATAAATCCACCTTTGTTTTGACCTTTGTTGAAAATTGGAAATTTTTTGATGCGTTGATATTGCTCATAATCCAAATCTTTCACCAACATCATGTAACGATTTTTCTTTTTACGTTCTGTAGAAAATTTGTCGTAAAAATAAGAGGGAGATTTTGTAAACATCTTACCTAAAGAATCGGCAAGATTGTGCATTTCTGTTTTGAATAATTCATCTTTGATCACCGTCAAATCCACATAAACATTGTGTTTTGTAACAGTTGTAGCCATTAATGCGCCATTAGAAGCATATAAATTACCACGCTCCGCCGTAACAGTATCTAATCTAAAATTATTCTTTTCAGCAAAACGCTCTAATTCAACCCCTTCTACAATATTAATTCGAAACATAAAAACAATAATAAAGATGGCCCAAATCGCAAGCGCGCCGGCAAATACCCATCCTTTGATGACAATATTGTTTTTATTTTTCGCTGACTTCGTCATAAACTTTGTCTACTATATAATAAGGTTGTTTATCTGGAATTTTCAAACCATACACTGCCGTACGCTCCAAAATTTCCGTTTCTAATTGCATACGCATCAAATCGCGATGCTTATCTGTATATTGAGATTTTAAATCTTCTACTTTATCTTGCAATTCAGCGATTCGAACCACTTTTCGATCAACTAAATGCGAACTCGAAATACTCAAAAAAGCCAAACCTACCAGATACAACATAAACTTCCAGTTTTGTTCTGAGCCAGTTTTAATTAAAAACTCACCTCTCAACAAACCTGTAAAAGTTTTTTTCTCTGGTAATATTTTTTTCTTTTTTGCCATTCCTATTTCTTAATCCTCATTACGAACCGCAATACGCATTTTCGCACTACGAGCTCTTGGATTTTCATTAATTTCTTCTTGCGTTGGCACAATCACCTTTGATTGTAAAGGTTTGAAAGGCGCCGACCAATTTCCAAAAACGTCACGTTCTGGTTCTCCTTCAAAAATTCCGTTTTTCATGTAGCGTTTTGTCAAGCGATCTTCTAACGAATGATACGAAATAATCACCAAGCGACCACCTGGCTTTATCACTTCTCCACATTGCGTCAACATCTCTTTCAATGCTGCCATTTCATCATTTGCCTCGATGCGTAACGCTTGAAACATTTGAGCGAAAAATTTATTTTCTTTCATTTTTGGAATGAATGAAAAAATTTGCTTCAACTCATCAATTGTATTGATTTGTTTATCAGCTCTTGCTTTTACAACTTCTCTCGCCAAGCGATACGAACCTTGCAACTCTCCAAAATCATAAAAAACACGAGCAAGATCTTCTTCTTCGTATTCGTTAATAATTGTTTTGGCAGATAATTTTGCATTCTGGTTCATTCGCATATCCAATTCTCCATCAAAGCGAGTTGAAAAACCACGTTCTGGTGTATCAAACTGATGAGAAGAAACTCCCAAATCACCCAAAACACCATCAACTTGTTTTATTCCACGAAATCTTAAATTATTTTTCAAGAATCTAAAATTTTGCTCAACTAACTCAAATCGATCATCATCAATTTTATTACGAACAGCATCCACATCTTGATCAAATGAAAATAATTTTCCATTTTGATCCAAACGACTTAATATTTCACGTGAGTGTCCTCCACCCCCGAACGTACAATCTACATATATACCTGATTCGTTAATAATTAACGCATCAACACTATCTTTTAATAATACTGGATTATGATATTCACTCATCTTCTCCTAAATTTCCCATTACATCTTCCGCCAAAGAAGCAAAATCTAAATCATCTACATTAATCGACTCTTCATATTTGTCTTTATCCCAAATCTCGATCATGTTTACAGAAGAATTTAGAACGACTTCTTTATTAATTTCTGCAAATTTCACTAAATCTTTTGAAATCTGTAGCCTTCCATTTGCATCAACTTCGACAATTTTTAATCCAGCCGTAAAAATTCTAATAAAATCATTGTTTTTCTTCACAAATCGATTCAATTTATTCAAATCATTCATCACTTTTTCCCATTCTTTCATTGGATGCAGTTCTAAACAATTTTGAAACACAGATCTTTTCAACACAAAGCCATCTTCCAAACATTCAGCAAGTTGTTTCTTCAAACCCGCTGGTATTGGGAGCCTACCCTTTGTATCTACCTTACACTCATATGTTCCAATTAATGAATTCATGATAGATTTTTTCCAAAAATAAAGAAAATATTACCACAAATTACCATTTTTTACCACTTTTATTGAAATAGTTATCAACAATTTAAAATTTAGTATCAGATAGTTATGTTTTTTCTAACGCAAACCCCATGTATAAAATGAGAAATAATGTTTATATAGACCTTGTTTTGATAAGTGATTAATATGGATTGTTAAAGTTTTTCATATAAACCACGAAATAAAAAATATAATTAATTAAATTTGTCGACTTAATATCGAGTAAATGTTTTTTAGCTTAAAGAAAAAAGATAAGTTCTCTTACATAGAAGAAGGAGAGGGACAACCAATTGTTTTGCTTCATGGATTAATGGGTGAACTTAGCAATTTCAGCTCACTTACAAATTATTATGCACAAAGAGGATATAAGGTTTTCGCACCAGAATTGCCATTATATTCTTTATCTGTCATCAATACTAATATCAAAAATATTGCAAAACATGTTGCAAATTTTATTGAAGAAGTCGTTAAAGAACCAGCTATTTTAGTTGGAAATTCTTTAGGAGGACATATTGGTTTGATGGTTTGTCACAGACATCCGGAATATGTAAAAGCACTTTGTTTAACAGGAAGTTCTGGTTTGTACGAAAAATCTTTTGGAGAAACTTACCCAAAACGTGGTAATTACGAATATGTAGAACGTAAAACGCGCGAAGTTTTTTACGATCCTGCTATCGCGACAAAAGAAATTGTAGATGATGTTTTTGACACTGTAAATGACAGAAATAAAGCTATCAAAACTTTATATATCGCAAGAGACGCAATCAAATCTAACATGAAAGATGATTTAAAAGACATCAAAATGCCTGTTTGTTTGATTTGGGGAAAACAAGATAATGTAACTCCACCAGAAGTTGCAATAGAATTTGAAGAAGAATTACCAGACGCTTCTTTATTTTGGATTGATAAATGCGGGCACGCTCCAATGATGGAACACCCTGAATTATTCAACGAAATTTTATACAAATGGCTAATCGAAAAACAATTAGATCCAGCCACTAAAGCATAATTATGATTAAAAAAGCTGAATTCGTAAAAAGTTCGCAAAAATATACAGATTGTCCAGATCCTTTCAAACCAGAATACGCATTTATTGGGCGTTCTAATGTTGGAAAATCGTCATTAATCAATATGTTAGCAGATAAAAAAGCATTAGCTAAAACTTCTGCAACACCAGGTAAAACTCAATTGATTAATACATTCGAAATGGATGATACTTGGTATTTAGCCGATTTACCAGGTTATGGTTTTGCTAAAGCACCAAAAGGTGTCCGTGGTGGTTTCAATAAAATGATTTATGATTACATTGAGTTTCGTAAAAACTTAGTAAATGTTTTTTTATTGATTGATTCTCGACACACGCCTCAAAAAATAGATTTACAGTTTATGGAATGGTTAGGAAACAAACAAATTCCGTTTGCGATTGTATTTACAAAATTAGATAAACTAACGAGTACACAAATGCAAAAAAACTTGAATCATTACAAAAACGAGTTATTAAAAACTTGGGAAGAATTACCAAAAATATTTACAAGTTCGGCTTCGAGTAAAATTGGTAAATTAGAAATCTTAGGCTACATTGATAGTTTGAACGAACATCTTGTAGACGAGTTTAAGAAAGAACAATACAAAAAAGAATATTAAAAAAGTCGGAACTATGTTCCGACTTTTTTGTTTATTACTCTCCTAATTCAGCAGATTTTGTTTTCAAATCATTGATACAAGGTTCTATTAATTTCATTAATCGTTCTTGTAATTCAGGTGTTGGATTATTCATTTGCATCATTTCTGTATACGTAAATTCATCCATCATTTTATCTGTCGAACAGTCACAATATTTTGTAATCAGTTCTTTTTTAGCCGCAGATATCCCTGGTGTTATTGCCGCTTGTTCACAAGCCGTCATTGCTTGAGCTTTTTGTTCTGCATTATGTTTATCAGCTTTCGAATTACAGCTAACAATGGTTAATCCAAAGATTAATCCTAAAATAATTTTCTTCATAGGTAATAGATTTTAATCTTGTTAAGATAATGACTATTAATTATTTCACAAAATCATTCACAGCTTCAACATAACCTGGTAAACCTTTTCCTGAAATAATTTTTAAACAACTTTCACCTGTTACACTATTTTTTCTAAAATCTTCGCGTGCATAAATATCCGAAATATGAACTTCTATCACTTTAGTCGTAATCGCTTTTATCGCATCTGCAATCGCATACGAATAATGCGTATACGCACCAGCATTTAAGATAATTCCGTCATATTTAAAACCTATTTCGTGCAACTTATCAATAATATCTCCTTCGTGATTTGATTGAAAATAATGCAACGAAACTTCTGGAAATTGCTTTCTCAATTCATGTTCAAAAAAATCTTCGAAAGTTTGTGTTCCATAAATTTCTGGTTCGCGAACGCCAAGTAAATTTAAATTAGGTCCGTTTATAATTTGTATTTGTTTCATTTTCTTTATTTTATAAATATAAATCTCTTTTTTAGATCGAAAAAGTTTAATTTTTTCTTTTTTTTAATCAATTTTTTACTTTTTATTAAGTTTTGGCACAAACCTTGTATATATACAATTACCAACCTATTATCATATAAACCAATCTAAACCAAAAAAATCAACCAAACCTTAAAATCTCAGTTAACAAATGATTAACTGGGATTTTTAATTTTAGTACCCATACTTTCCCTTCCACTTTTGATTGAGCGATTGTTTATCCACTTGCTCTCGCTTATTATTTCCTGGCTCATAAAAAGTCGTCCCCGAAATTTCATTTGGTAAAAATTCTTGCTCAGCAAAATTTCCTGGAAAATCGTGCGAATATTTATATTCTTTTCCATAATCCAAATCTTTCATCAACTTAGTTGGTGCGTTTCGTAAATGCAACGGAACAGGTAAATCGCCCGTTTGTTTAACGATTTGTTGCGCTTTACCAATCGCTAAATAAGTCGCATTACTTTTTGGAGAATTCGCCAAATAAACCGCACATTGGCTCAATAAAATACGAGATTCTGGATAACCAATCACCGAAACAGCTTGAAATGTATTATTCGCCAAAATCATTGCAGTTGGATTTGCATTTCCCACATCTTCAGAAGCCGAAATCAACATTCGTCGCGCAATAAATTTCAAATCTTCACCACCTTCAATCATTCGAGCCAACCAATAAACCGCTCCATTCGGATCTGAACCACGAATCGATTTGATAAAAGCGGAAATAATATCGTAATGCTGTTCACCCGTTTTATCATAACGCGCTAAATTTTGCTGAATACGTTCATGTACAATTTCATCGTTGATGATGATTTTATCTGTTGGAGAAAAACTATTAATCACCAACTCCAAACCATTCAACAGTTTTCTTGCATCACCACCCGAATATCTTAATAATGCATTTGTTTCAACTAATTCAATATTTAATTTAGATAAAACCTTATCTTTTTCTATAGCTCGTTCGATTAAATCAACTAAATCTTCTTTTTCGAGATGTTTCAACACATAAACTTGCGCACGCGAAAGCAAAGCTGGAACAACTTCGAAACTTGGATTTTCGGTTGTTGCTCCAATCAAAGTCACCAAACCAGTTTCTACCGCTCCCAACAAACTGTCTTGCTGTGATTTATTGAAACGATGAATTTCATCTATAAATAAAATCGGATTTTTCGTTCCCGAAAACAAATTTTGATTCTTTGCTTTTTCAATTACTTCACGCACTTCTTTCACACCAGAATTTATGGCGCTCAACGTATAAAATGGTCGATCAGTCAATTCGGAAATTAATTGTGCAAGTGTCGTTTTTCCTGTTCCTGGCGGTCCCCAAAAAATCATCGAAGCAATCATATCATGTTGCAACATCATTTTTATTGGTCCGTTTTCGCCCACCAAATGCTTTTGATTAATGTATTCTTCAAGCGTTTTTGGACGCATTCTTTCAGCTAAAGGCGCATTCATAAAATCTTGTTTAGATTTCAAAGTTAGGGAATGTTTTGTCAAAATGAATGATTTTTTGGACGACATATTTTGGCATTTAGATTTATTTTCTTTGTGTTAGAATAAAAATTAAAATGATGAAGAAAGCGTTAGAATGTGCTTTAATTTTAACAAGAAAGCACCAACTTTTGGGTGATAAAATTGCTTTATCAACTGATTATTTGAAAAAGATTGAACTAAAAGATAAACAATCAGAAATCAATAAACAAATGATTGAGTTTTTGGTCGAATTGCAAGAATTTGTCGAATTTATCAGAGTTAATCAAGAACTTAGATTGATGTATGTTGAATTGGTGAATTATTATTTCACGCAAATTCATCATCAAATTAATTTTTATGAAATTGAATTGGATCGTTTAGAATTTGAATCTAAATTCTCTATCAATATGATTAATCAATTTAATCAAAACGAAAAAAATAATGAAATAAATTCAGTTCAAGAAAAACTAAATTTATACTACACGATTATTAATTCGTAGAAAAACGTTTTCGGCATAATTTTTTATTGTAAATTCGACTTAATATTTAGAATTTGAAATGAAAAAATTAACTATGTTTTTTAGCTTAATGATTTTATCATTAAGTTTTGCATTTGGTCAACAAACAGAAAAACCAAAAATTTATAGCGAAGAAGCAAATCCGAAAGTAGATATTGCGAATGCGGTGCAAAAAGCTTCTACTGAAAAGAAACACGTTTTATTGCAAATTGGTGGTAACTGGTGCGCTTGGTGTGTGATGTTTGATAAATTGACGAAAGAAAATCAAGAAGTAAAAGACTATATCGCGAATAATTATGAAGTAGTTCATGTAAATTATTCTCCAAAAAATAAAAACGAAGAAACGTTAGCTGCATTGAAACATCCAGAGCGTTTTGGGTTTCCTGTTTTTGTGATTTTAGATGAGAAAGGAAATTTAATTCACACACAAAATTCGGCTTATCTTGAAAGCAAAGAAGTGAAAGGACACGATCCGAAAGTTGTGTTAGAATTTTTACAAAACTGGTCTTACAAAGCATTAGATCCAGCGAGTTATACTAAAAAATAATCTGCGTTAAGCACGTATCGTATAGAGAATCAATCTGCAAAAGCATAAACTTTTTAGATTGATTCTTTTTTATTTCGGTTATTGATTAACTTTGCAAGATGAACAAAATTTTGGTTACACCATTTATTCTGTTGGTAAGATTTTATCAATTAGCAATTTCTCCTTGGATGGGAAGTAATTGTAGATTTCAACCAACTTGCTCTTCTTACATGATAGAGGCGTTAAAAGAACATGGTTTACTGAAAGGTTTGTGGCTCGGAACAAAAAGAATTGGTCGCTGTCATCCTTGGGGAGGACATGGATACGACCCTGTACCTAAAAAGAAAAATTAATGATTAACTTAATTTCGTTTATCGATTGGGATCCAAAACCTTATTTATTTGAAATAGCAGGATTCAAAGTACATATTTACAGTTTATGTTGGATAGTTGCCTTTGTCGTAGGTTGGTATTTGATGTCGAACATTTTCAAGAAAGAAAATCAGAAAAAAGAATTACTTGATCCTTTATTCCTTTACACATTTATTGGAGCAATTGTAGGTGCAAGACTTGGAGAATATATTTTTTATGATCCAGCAGCGTTTATCGAACGACCAATCGAAGTTTTCTTACCTGTACAACATTCACCAGGACAAAGTGCTTTCTTTGGTCTATTACAAGATTACGAATTTGTAGGATTTAGTGGACTTGCAAGTCACGGAGCAGCATTGGGTGTAATTTTAACTTCCTATTTATTTAGTAGAAAATATTTGCATCGCAATGTATTATGGTTATTAGACCGTATTGCTGTTGTTGTTCCTTTTGGTGGAGCTGCGGTTCGAATTGGAAACTTTTACAACTCAGAAATTGTAGGAAAGGCATCAGAATTACCTTGGGCAGTAAAATTTCATCAACAAAGTTTGGGATATGGAGAAGTAATCCCTCGTCATCCAGCTCAAATTTATGAAGCAATAGGGTATGTTATCTTAGGAATTATCATGCTTTATATGTACAACAAAACAGACAAGAGAAAATATTTAGGAGCCTTGTTAGGCGTATTCTTATTTTTATTATTTTTAATACGATTTGTTGTTGAGTTCTATAAAGAAAATCAAGGTGAAGAAGCTGTTGCTCAAATGTTGAATATAGGATTAAACAATGGTCAAATCTTAAGTATTCCTTTTATGTTAATCGGTTTATACTTATTTATCTCTTCTAAAAATAGATTAGATACCAATCAACCTTAGAATTATTATAAACTTAGAAATAAATTTTAAACTTATGGGATTTTTTAAAGAATTTAAAGAGTTTGCAGTAAAAGGTAACGTAGTAGATTTAGCTGTCGGTGTAGTTATCGGTGGTGCCTTTGGTAAAATTGTTACTTCTTTAGTTGAAGATATCATTACGCCAGCCATTTTAAATCCAGCCTTGAAAGCTATTAACGCTGAAAATTTAGCTGCATTAGTAATACCAGGGACTGCAATTAAATATGGTAGCTTTTTAGCTGCTGCTATTTCTTTTATAGTTGTTGCATTTGCTTTATTCGTAATGATTAAAGGAATTAACAAATTGAAAAAAGAAGCTCCTGCTGAAGAACCAGTACCTGCAGGACCAACACAAGAAGAATTATTGGCTGAAATTCGTGATTTGTTAAAAAACAAATAATCATTTTTCGAACAATTAATAAAACAAAAAAGGATCGCAATTGCGATCCTTTTTTTATCGATTATTTTCAAACTACTAAGAAGCTGATTGCATTTGCATTTCTTCTCCACCTCCCATTTCTTCTCCATTTGAACGTTGTTGTTTACCACGTTGCTCTTTCTCGTTTGTATTTTTGAAACGATACGTAAATGAAAGGTTAATAGAGCGTTTCATCCAACGCATACTTTGATAGTTTTCTGATTCTTCGTAGAAAGTTGTTTGCTCTCTTTTACGAGAATTGAATACATCACGAATATTTAATGTTAATGAAGCTCTCTTTTTCAATAAATCTTTTGATAAAGATAAATCCATTGATAAGTTATCTTCTGTTTTTTGTTGAGCAGTTTTCATTCCTCCCATATAATTACCTGCGATTTGTAATTTTAAATCAGCTGGTAAAATAAAGTTTGATGATAAACGTCCACGAGAACTAAATCCATCTCCTTTGAAACTTTGTGTAAATTCTTTCGACTCTGTAACTCCTGTATCTGGATTTAAATAATCTGAAATTGTTGCTGAGTAAGAACCTGTTCTATTGTATCCAAATAAGTTGACATTAAACATTAAATTCCACCATTTGAAAGGACGATAAGTAGCAGTTAAATCTAAACCATAACGATCTTCATTTCCTGCATTAACTGGCATTGTTTCGAATGCTTGATTATATGGTTTTAAAGGATTTCCTGACTCTATATAATTATATGTTTGGAAATCATTAATCACATCAGTTGTTCTTTGGTAGAATAAACTTGGTGTCACCATCAATTTACCAACTGTTGCGATATACGATAATTCAAATGAATTAGTATATGTTGGATTAAGATCTGGATTACCACGACGAACATCTAATGCATTTACACTAGAAAAATATGGCATCAACATGAATCCCATTGGACGACGAACACGACGAGAATAGCTTAATTGCATCTCATTTTTATCTGTCAATTTATAATTCAATGTTAATGTTGGGAATAAATCTGTATATTTTTTTGAGATTGTATTTCCTTCTGAATGATTTGCAATTTCCATATCAGAACTTTCTACACGTAAACCTGCAAAGTATTGGAATTTTTCTCCAATTGCATTTCCATATTGCACATATCCAGCGTAAACATTTTGTTGATTGTCAATATCAGCCAAGAAAGCTTTATTTGGAGTTTCTGTTCCGTACGTATTAATTGTATTATTTCCACTATTTGTTTTTGTATCGCTTAAATCAACACGTGCACCTAGTTCAAATTTCCCTTTTTCTCCAATTGGACGAACATAATCTGCTGTAAAAACTGCAGAATTTTGAGTTTCTAAACTATATGTTCTTTCATTTCCTGTCAATACATCACTTGCATTTAAATTACGAATAATTCCATTTTCGTCTTCTTTTTGGTACGAGTAACGTCCTGTAAAAGTAAACTCATGTCCTTTTGTATCAAAAGCGTGTTTGTAGTTAAAATCCGCATCAAAACTTTTTTCTAACTCTTTTTCATTTTCGATACGAGCAGTTTTATCTGTTTGATTCCATAATGCATCATAATAATAGTATCTAACATCATTAATATTATTTCCATTATTGTAACGATATCCTGCAGAAGCTCCTAATGTATTTTTATCATCTAAATAATATTCACCTCCTAAACGTGCATTATAGTTTCTACGAATTCTATTGTTGTTCGTATCTGTTTTTCTATAATCAGAAATAATTCCATTCGGATAGTTTGTTGTCAAAGCATTCCCTTCTCCTTCTCTATCCATATAACGTGTACCTAAAGTAGTATAGATGTTATATTTTTTTGTTTTGTAGTTCAAGTTTACGTTTCCTCCAACCATTTTAGGAATTCCTCCATTTAACGTTACAGAACCATTAAAACCTGTATTAGAACCTTTCTTTAAAACAATATTGATAATCCCTGCAGAACCAGAAGCCTCGTAACGTGCAGAAGGATTTGTCACCAATTCGATACGCTCAACATTTTCGGCCGGAATATTTTTTAAAGCTTCTGCTACATCAGAAACACCTAACATTCCCGAAGGTTTTCCATCAATCAAAAACTTTACATTATCATTCCCTCTTAATGAAACGTTTCCTTGTGCATCTACAGAAACCGATGGTACATTTGCTAAAGCATCAGACAATGTTTGACCTTGCGACATTGGATCATTCGCCATATCATATACTTTCTTGTCCAATTCTACCTTATAAATTGGTTTTTCCGCTGTTACAACTGCTGCTCCCAATGATACAGTTTGCGTTGTTTTTACAGTAAAAGTACCTAGATCTAATGCAGACTCTAAATTAACTTGTTTTTCTATTACATCGTATCCCAATGGCTCAATCACAATAACATATTGTCCTGCCTTTGCTTCTACTGTAAATTCTCCTTTTGCATCCGTTGCCGCTTCTGCCACAACTCCATCTTCCGAGCTTTCAAGCGATATTGTAGTATATTCTACAGGCTTGTTTTCACTTGATAAGACTTTCCCTTTAATTTTTAAAAGCTCTTGCGCATTCAATCCTGCACAAACACAAATAAAAATCAAAGCAAATAAACTTCTTAACCTCATTTGTTTAATTTTTCGTTTTGTAGTTTTATAATTTTACAACTTGTTTGACAATCCTTTTTGGAAAAGGTTTAATCGATTTCAAAAATAATTTCAAAAAATATTGGTCGATAATTCGTCTCAAATGTTACATCTTTTAAAAGATTTCATCATTACCGAAAAATTTTAACATTTATCATTTTAAACCTTTTTATTTTTTTGAAGTCTTAAGAATAAATAAAACAAAAAAAGTTGATAATTATGAGAACAGCATTTTATAAATATGTAGGATTAGGATTAATTGCTTTCACTTTAACAACTGCTTCAGCGCAAGACAGAAATGAAGGATCAAGAGAGCAGAAATTACAACAATTAAAAAAAGATTTGAACTTGACAGATGCTCAAGTCATCAAAATCAAACAAATTGAAGACAGCTACAAAGACGAAAAAATTGAATTGAAACGAAAAATGAAAGAAGTTCGTGAAAAAGAGTTTAATGAAATCAATGCTGTTTTTACACCAGAACAAAAAGCAACATTGAAAGAATTGCACGCCAAAAAACATCAAAATAGAAAAGGAGCTAATTAATAGCTCCTTTTTTATTTAATAGACACTGTCCAAAATTTTG
>NZ_DICC01000074.1:0-52834 GCF_002415215.1 Empedobacter sp. UBA5036 | reverse complement strand
CGAAGTCATGAAGTACGACAGAAACAAATTATATAATTCATTTCCGTTCATTACTTCGAATTTCCCTGGATTGAAACGATTATAACTTGTAGAATAATCTGCATTTACAACCAATCCATTTCCTCTGGCTCTTTTAGTTGTTACAACTACTACTCCATTCGCTCCACGAGAACCATATTGCGCAGTTGCAGCAGCATCTTTTAATACAGAAATTGTTTCAACATCATTTGGATTAATATTTGGTGTTCCATGATAAATCACTCCATCAACTACCCATAAAGCATCTGTTCCTGCAGAAATACTTGTTTTTCCTCTTAAACGTAATGAAGCCGTTGAACCTGGTTGTCCAGAGCTACTTGTAATTCTAAGACCTGCAACTTTACCTTGTAATAAATTGGTAATGTTCGGAGATTTAGCATCCATTAAGTCTTTTGCATTTACAACAGAAACTGCAGCGGTTACCTCTTCCTTACGTTGTGTAGAATATCCAGTTACAACTGCAGTTCCTAAATCTATATTCTCACTTTTAGGATTTAATTGAGTGGATAAATCTCCTAAATTCTCAGAAGTAACGGTAATTTCCTTGCCTTTAATAATTAAAATATCACCGATTTTGGCATCAATATTAAAATCTCCATTTTCATCTGTGTAAGCTGCCTTATCAGTCCCTTTTATTTTTACCTCTACATCTGCTTCTGGAAAACCATCAGAATCTTTTACATGACCTGTAGTTTGAGCATAAGCAAACGATCCAAGAACAAAAAGAAGACTAAAAATTCTAAATTGTTTTTTTCTCATCTCTTGTGTTAAAATTGTTAACAATAAAAGTATTAAAAAAAACACTTAAGAATTACTCTACAATTCAAATACAAAAATAAACCAAGTAATAAAAGAATATATAGAATAATTTTAGGGATTACTTGTTTCAATAAAATATTAAACTATTTTTTCAACTCTTAATAGAATGTTAAGAAATGGTAAAATTTAATATTTTATATTAAACTTTCAAAATCAGCCAAAAAAAATCCGTTCGATAATCGAACGGATTTTATATTTTTCCTAAAAAAGCAGTTTTTAGTAAGCAGCGTCTTTGATACGAGCTTTTTTACCACGTAATGCTCTGAAGTAGAAGATACGAGCTCTACGAACTTTACCTTTTTTGTTTACTTCAATTTTTTGTAACGCTGGCATGTTAACTGGGAAGATACGCTCTACACCAACATCTCCAGACATTTTACGGATTGTGAAAGTTTCTGTAGTTCCTTGTCCTCTTCTTTGGATAACAACCCCTTTAAAGAACTGAACACGAGTTTTTCCACCCTCTGTAATTTCTTGATAAACTGTAATAGTATCACCTGCTGCGAAAGCTGGGAACTCTTTTTTAGCTACGTATTTCTCTTGTACGTATTTTACTAAATTTTCCATTATTATAATTTCAATTTATTTGAATTGAGCAACTTAAACGTCTTTCGTCAGAGGTTGAACAATGTGGGTGCAAAATTAATCAAAAATCTTGATTATACAAATGATTCTCTTTCTTTTATGAATGAATTTTTACTAATTCATTTTCAAAAGTTTTATTTTCTAATTTAGCAATGATTGATTTCATCGCTAAAAGTCGAGCCGCTTTCTTATCATCGGTCTCAATTTCTATCCAAAAAGAGCTTTCAGTTCCTGTTTCTTGAAACATTTTATCAATATAATTGGTATAAACATCCCATAACTCTTGTGCCTTTTGATCCAATGAACCTAATTTCCATTGTTTCAATTCATCATCTTTTCGGTCTTGCAAACGTTCTGCTTGTTCTTCTTTCGAAATTGAAAGAAAAATTTTAATCAGAATAATTCCATCATCTTGTAAAAGTTGTTCTACTTCTACAGCTTGTTTCATAAATTTTGAATACTGATCTTCCGTACAAAATCCAAAAACAGGCTCTACAACAGCCCTATTGTACCAAGAACGATCAAAGAATACAATTTCACCTGCATTTGGTAATTCTTTAAAATATCGTTGAAAATACCATTGTCCTTGTTCTATTTCGGTCGGCTTTGGTAATGCTTCAACACGATATTTTTTTGGATTTAGAAATTCTGTTATTCTCGAAATTGTTCCTCCTTTTCCAGCCGCATCTCGACCTTCGAAAATAATTAGTACACGTTTATTCTCCTGAATAACTTTAGATTGTATTTCTAACAATTTTTCTTGAAGTTCCTTCAGTTCTTTCTCATAAGCAAGTTGTTCTTTGAACTTCTTTTCTTTTATAATATCATGTTTAACCAAAAAATCAATGATTTCTTGTTTATTATTTATTTTCTCTAAATCGTTTAAATCAAATTCGGCCATAATTATAGATTTGATGATTAATTTTCTTCTTCTAAGTTTTGATGTTTCAAAATACGTTTATTTTTATCATCATAAGGTATTTTAGACAAAATATATTCCATCGCTTCTACTCTAGCTTTATACTTTTTGTTGGCATCAATGATTTTCCAAGGAGCAACATCTGTATTTGTTTTCTCAAACATTACATCTTTATAAGCGGAATAAACATCAAATAAATCTTGCGCTTTTTGATCAACAGAACTATACTTCCATCGTTTGGTTGGTGAATTTACAATATCTGCAAAACGTTTTGCTTGTTGTTCTTTTGTAATCGAAAAATAAATTTTAATCAAATATATACCTGAATTGATCCACATTTTTTCGACATCATTCACTTCGTTCATAAACGTTTCATATTCGTCATTAGAACAAAAGCCATTTACAGGCTCTACAACAGCTCTATTATACCAACTTCTATCAAAAAAGACTATTTCTCCTTCACGAGGAAGTTGACGAACATAACGTTGAAAATACCATTGTCCACGTTCTACTTCATTTGGCTTTGGAAGTGCTATAATTCTATGTTCACGAGGATTTAAATGTTCTACAATTCGACGAATTGCACCACCTTTTCCAGCTGCATCTCGACCTTCAAAAACAATCACAACTTTTCGTTTATTTTCGGCTACCCAAGTTTGTAATTTTATCAATTCTTCTTGTAATTGCTCTATCCTATTTTCATATTTTACAGTACGCAAGGCTTTCGCAAAATTCAACTTTCCATGATCAGATTGTAAAAGTCCAACAAGACCTTTTTTGGTTTCGATTAATTTTAAATCTTTCGGTTTTAGCTCCATTTTCTTACAATTTAAAATTAATGATTCAATTCTTTTACCATTCGATAATAACGTTCAATCACATTTGGATCTACCATTAAATTTACTTCGGCATCCTCTTTTCCTTTATAATTAAACAAAGAAAGCACATAACGAATAGATTCTAATCTTGCCGTATTTTTATCATTTGCGTTGACAATAATCCAAGGCGAAAAAGAGTTGTGCGTGCGCGTAAACATTTGATTGATATAATGCGAAAATTCATCCCAAAGCTCTTGTCCTTTTGCATCGACTGGACTATATTTCCACTTTTTAAGCGGATTATTTAACCTCGAATCAAAACGTGTTTGCTGCTCCTCTTTAGTCACAGAAAACCACAATTTGACAATATATGTCCCTGATTCGTACAACATATGTTCAAATTCTGAAACTTGCACCATAAATTGCTCATATTGTTGCTCGGTACAAAATCCCATAACTGGCTCTACAACTGCTCTGTTGTACCAACTTCTGTCAAAAAAAACAATTTCACCAGCATTTGGTAACTCTTTGATATAACGATTAAAATACCACTGATTTTGTTCGACTTCTGTAGGTTTATTCAATGCAACAACACGCATAGAACGCGGATTAAGATGCTCGCGAAAACGGCGAATTGTACCTCCTTTTCCTGAAGCATCTCGTCCTTCGAAAATGATTGCAACTTTTTTCTTTTCTGTCGAAATCCAATTTTGAAGATTTACTAACTCTGATTGCAGTTTTAGTAACTCATTTTCATATTCAAACTTCTTTATCACATTTTTATAGAGAGGATTTTCTTCTTGATTTTCGACCAAAAAATGCATTAGTTCTTCGGTTGTTGTAAAATCTAAAATCTTACTTTTTTTCATAAATATTTATAGATTGTAAAATCTTTTTTAAGGTAAAAATTTTACAGAACATAAAAGTAAAGATTATGATAAATCTTTCTTTTAAAATCATAAATTTTATCATATTCAACCTCAATCAATTTGGTTAAATTTGTCAATAAATTAGTTTTTTGCGCATACTATTTTTCATATCACTCATATTTTCTATCGCATTTCGTCCTTTAATGCCGATGATAGATTATGTTTTAAATTATGAAGAAATCGCAAATGAACTTTGTGAAAATCGAGAAAAACCTGAATTACTTTGTAATGGTTTTTGCTATTTGAAAGAAGAAATTTCGAAAAGTGAAAAGAATCAGCCAGAAAATCATTTTGTCAAAAATTCGGTCAAAATTTTAGATGCGATTGTTCCTCAAAAACAAATTATTTCTCCAAAAAAGTATTTTACGCAAAAAAATAAATTATCAACTGATCATTATCAAGATATTAATTCTAACTATATTATTCGTTTAGTTTTTCATCCTCCAATTGTTTAATTTTTCTTTTATAGATCTAAACTATAGAATCAGATAACAATTAATTAAAAACAAATAAACAATCTAAAATGAAAAATTTAAAAAACACATTCTCTTTAATAGTCTTAGGGTTTGCATTATTTTCTTGTAATAAAGAGCAAACAAAACAAGAGAATTTTGAAGTAAAGCATGTTTCTCACGAAGAAATGAAAGCTGTAACTAAATTGGATGTTGCGGTTGTGAACGAAGTTGATCCAATTTGCGGAATGAAAACTGCAGATCATTTGAGTGACACAGCTAATTACCAAGGAAAAACGTATGGTTTTTGTTCGACAATGTGCAAAGAAGAGTTTCTAAAAAATCCTGAAAAACATATCCATGAATAAACAATTAATAGCCGTTATTGTTATTATTTTAGGCGTTATAGGAACTGTTTTTTGGCTAAAAAATAAGCCTAAAGATGAACTTTACACGGTAATGAAAGTTCCGGAATTTTCGATGACAAATCATAATAATCAAACGATTACAAATCGTGATATGTTAGGAAAAGTGTACGTTGTAGAATTTTTCTTTACAAGTTGTCCAACGATTTGCCCAGTAATGAGTAACAATTTACGCACAATAGAAGATGAAATAAATGATGCAAACCTTGGTTTTATTTCGATTACAATTGATCCAAAACGAGATACACCTGCACGATTGTTAGAATATGCAAAACAAATTGGTGTAAAATCACCGAATTGGCATTATTTGACTTCGGATCGAGAAGAAATTGAGCAACTTTCGGATAAATTCAATATTTATGTTGGAAAAGACGAAACAACTGCCGAAGGTCTAAATCACAGCGGAAAACTTGCATTGGTTGATAAACAAGGAAATATCAGAAGTCGATATGATAAAATGGGTGTTCCAATACTGTTTTATTCGGGACTGAATTACAAAGATCCTGAAGGAAAAGAACCTTCTCTAGCTGGAAAATATCATCCTGAAATAGAATTTTTAAAAGAAGATATAAAAAAACTTCTTGCAGAATAAAATTTAAAACCCTCCTAAAAATGGAGGGTTTTGTTTTAATTATAATTTTCTAAATCACAGCAAATTATTGTTTGTCCTTATGGAAAATTGATGGACGGAATGCATCGTGTTGTAAAAGCAAATTTATTGGATTTGAAAACAATAAAAGCGTATCGACTTTCGACCTTACCAAACCCCGATTATATTGATGTAGATCCTGACGATTTACCTTATGATGAAAATTAAAATTTAGAAGTTAAGCAATCAAATCTTGAATGGTTCAGAACATTTAAAGCAATTTATGAAACTGGGACTTTATCTGCTGCTGCGCAACAATTATTTATTTCACAACCTGGTTTTAGCTTACATCTCAATTCGTTAGAAGCCTATACGGGCTACAAATTATTTGATCGATCGGCGCGAAAAATGGTTCCGACTGAAAAAGGAAAAATTTTGTATAATTTTATTTTAGAACCGATTCAAAAATTAGCTGCTGCGGAGCAACATTTTTGGAAAGAAAATTTTAAAGAACATCCAGATTTCAAACCAAATTATATTGTCCCAAATATCAGTTCTATTATTCGTTGTTTGAGCGATGGAAATGGCTTTTCTATTGTTCCCGACTTTTTATGTCAAGAAGCACTAAATTCTGGTAAAATAAAATTGGTTTGGCAAGGTGAAAAACCGTTGGAAAATACACTCTATTTTGGTTCACGAAAAAATACGATTTACGAAAAAGAAATTGAGCAATTGCAACAGATTTTTGTAGATAAATGGTGTAAAGATTTGGGTTAAATACTTCCCAAATCTTTGAAAAACGCAACCAATTGATGATTACTTGTAATTTGTAGCGACTCTTTTAATGAGCCCAATCTCTTTTCTACACTACTTAGACTTGCAGGTTTGATATTATTTTGTTTTAAGTGATTTGAAATATCTTTTAGTAAAATTCCATTCGAAAGCAAAGAAACTAACGTAACATCATACGAAGTTATTTCATACGTATTTTTTTGTTTGATACTACGTTTCATGTCCAATTCCAAATGCATTCCGCCCGCAAAAACAGTTTGTATCGCTTTTTTCAACTCTTTCGAATCTTCTCTTCCTTTCGCCACAAACCCATCTATATGGTATTCCTTGAAAAGATTATCCACCATATCCGCTTTCTTTTCTACCGAAAAAACAATCACTTTCAAATTTGGCTGAATTGCTTTTACAGCTTCAATTAAATCTCGTCCACTTTTCAAGTTTTGCTCGCGATGATCTTCTTCAAAAGACAAATCAGAAATCAATAAATCATAAGGTTGATTGTCGTGCAATGCTTTTTTCACTTTCAAGAATGCATCATCACAATAAAAAGCATAATCAGGATTTTCTACATGTAAATCTTTTAAAACTTTCTGAATCGAAATATTAAAACTCTCAAAATCTTCTGCAATTAATACTTTTTTAAACATACTTTTTATTTAGGTTATTGAATTGGAAATATGATCTTAATTTTTAGACCATTCACATTTTCAGTTTCAAAAATAACATCTCCGTTTAGATTAGAAATACGTGAAACCGTATTTTGCAAACCATTTTTAGGTTTTAAGTCCGAAATCCCAATTCCATTATCTGAATAATTGATAATAATTTGTTGGTTTTCTTCTTTAAAATTTAGTATAACTCGTGAAGCTTCGCTATGTTTTTTCATGTTCGTCAACAATTCTTGCATCACTAAGAAAACCTCTGTTTTAGCATAATCTTTTACGTTTCTCCAAAGTTCTTTTTCATTTCCAATCAAATATATTTTGACTTGTTCCGAATCATAAGAACTTATCAATTGTGCTAATTTTTCTGCAAAATTTTCTTGTTGATTTTCATCAATCCTATCATAGGAAATATCGCGCGAAATTTCATAAACCACCTCCAATTTATCTAAAATTTGATCACGATTAAATTCTGATTTATTCTCAATATCAGACATCACATGATAAATTCCGTTCGCCACTTTATCGTGTACTTTTTTAGAATATTTCAGTTCTGTTTTTTTGACTTCCAAAACCTTTTCTTGTTGCAACAAAACTTTCTCTTGCTCTAATTTTTGCTTTCTTTTTCTGTACAAAAAATATCCAAAAACAAACAAAACGATCAATAAACCGATTAGAATGTAAAGTTTTAAAATATCATTTTTCTTCTTTTCATTCTCTGCTTCAGCATTCAAAAAATCTGCACGATTTTTCTCCGAATCATAACGCACCAACGCAAATTGATTTTTCGCTCTGTTACGTTCTAACTGAATACTATCGTTTAGCTTTTGATAAGCTTCAAAATATTGTTTTGCATTTGTAGGATTGTCTAATAAAATAAGTTGTTGATAAACTTCTAATTTATCGCCCGCACTCTTATTTTCGAAAGCAATTTGTTTTCTTTTATTAGCATAGTCCAAGGCTTTTTTATAATCTAAATTTGAAAAATAATCTGTTAAATGCGCATAACTTGCATTTTGTCCCCACAAATCATTTTCCTTTAATCTAATATTTAACGCTTTATTTAATTCATTTATAACATTGGACTTATTGTCTTTTAACCATTTGGTATATGCTAAATTATCAGTAATTCGCGCATATTCTTTTGGATTTTCAATTGTATTCTTATCTTTTAGTAATTCTTGGTAAATCTTTATCGCTTCATCATACTGCTTATCGTAACGATAACTATTTGCAATGTTATTTTGATTGATAATATAAACATCTTTTTCTGTAGAAAAATCAATTGCTTTTTGATAATAATCTATAGCATCATTAAAATTTCCTAAATCATGAGAAGTTTGCCCTAAAATATTATATGCACTAGAAAGTGTTTCTTTTTCTTCACTTATTTTAGGGTTTAATAATTTTACCGAAGAAATAATTAATTCTTGGCTTCCAAACCAATCTCCTTGATCTTTAGAAATAAAAGCCATATTTATCATACATTTTGATGCTTGATGTTTGTTATTCAGTTTTATAAATTCTGAATATGCTTTATTAAAATAAACATAAGCACTATCATTCTCTTGTTTTTCATAAAACTTCCATGCTTTATCATAAGCTTTATTATCTAAATTATCCTGCTCAATCTCTTTGTTTTTAGACTGTTGACATGAAATAATAAAAAGTATAAAATAAAAAAATAAAATTTTTCTCAAATCTCCATATTTACAACCTAAAGCTAAACAAAAAACGGATAGATTACTCTATCCGTTGATGATTTATTTTTTCACAGGAACATCCCCTTTTTCTCCATTTGTATCACCGTCTATACTATCTGATGAAGTTTGTACAACTGGATGTTGATCTTGTGAAATTGTGTTTGCATTTTGATTTGGTAAAAAGAATCCCAATAAAGCGAATAATAATTCTAACATAGCTTAAATTTTTAATTTTTTGATATAGGTGCTCTTCCTCACAAAACAGATTGCGAGTAGTGTACACGAGAAAAAAGAAGCGCTTCTTTAGTAGGAAGTTTTTTGTAGTCTTGAGAACAATTCAGGAAAAATGCTTCCCTTCAAATCACCTCAACTATTTTCGAGACTACGTTTTCAGAAATCAAGTTTTTTGTTTTTGTTTTGATTTCTATTGCAAAGTAAATACAGAACACAAAGTCGCTGTTAAACAAACAATAGACAAGTTTTGGACAATTATTGGACAGCTTGTTTTACGGTAAACCGTAATTTATTTTGTCCAAAATTTGTCTACTTTGTAAAAGAATTAAAAATGAAATGTCTACGAAAAAATATCTATTCGAAAAAGTTTTTGAGAAAGCAAAAAATGAATTTGGGAGTTGAAGAAAAAATGGAATGTCTGTGCATTTAGAAAAAGTAATTTCAGATGATTATAATTATCCTATAACAAGCAAATCTTTTTTCAAGATATTTTGATGATTTCGTGAAAGAAAATAATTTAAAGAAGGAAATAATTCCTGATTTATTAAACATTCTTGCTCATTATATCGGTTATGAAAGTTTTGGAGATTTTAATCAAAAAAATCAGCAGACAAAAAAATGAAGAAAAAGAAGTTAATGTAGAAGAAATCGCATCCGTAGAACCAATAATAGATAATAATATTTCTGAAGAAGAATCAATAATTAATCTTCCATCAAAAAAGAATAATTTCTTTCAGAAAATAAAACTTCAACGAAATAAAGTAATTGCTGGAAGTGGTATTGCTATGATTTTGGCTAGCGGAGGATTATTTCTTAATTCAATGAATCAAAATTCGTCTTGTATGGTTTGGAAAGAAAATCATTATGAAGAAATAGAATGCGAAAAAACTTCGCCACAAATGAATGCTGTTCCATATAACGAAGCTGTTTTTCAATTGAAGAAAATCACAAAACCTGATACTTTAAATTTTAAAAATGCACTTGATAAAGTTTGGTATACAAAGAAAAATGGTGAAGTAGAATTTTTTACCAATTATGGTTTACATTCCGAAAATGGTAAAACATTGAAACCTGTCACAAAATATATTTTAACTAAATATGTCTTAAATAATGAACAATAAAAAACACTCAACATGTGAGATGAAGAGTGTTTTGATTGTTAGAAATGATATATAAAATTTAGAAAATTTTAAAAAGAATTCGAATACTAAATGTGATCACTAAAAAAGCTACAGCCAAAATAGCAACTTTCTGAGGTATTTTGCCTGCTAATTTCGCAGCAATTGGCGCTGCTAAAGCTCCTCCAATTATTAAACCTGCAATGATAAAACCATGACTTACGCCCAAAGCTGCAAAAAAAGTCAACGATGCAGAAAGTGTCACAAAAAACTCGGCTAAACTAACTGTTCCTACTACTAAGTTTGATTTTTTTCCTTTTGCTAATAAAGTTGATGTCACGACAGGTCCCCAACCTCCACCACCAAAAGCATCTAAAAAACCTCCAGCAAATCCTAAAAATCCAACCCGTTTTACTTTTTTGCGTTCGATTTTTTTTCTGAATGCTAAAATAATTAATCGAATTCCGATGATCAACGTATACGAAGCTAAAATTCCGTAAGTAATTGTTTCATATTTGTTTCCCAAATAAACCAATAATAATGATCCCGAAACTGCTCCAATAACACCTGGAATAGCCAATGCCAATAATAATTTTTTGTTTACATTTCCAAATCTATAATGCGAAAAACCACTAATTCCGCTCGAAAACATTTCGGCAGTATGAATACTACCACTTATCGAGGGCAGATTGACACCAAACAACATCATGCTTGTGGAACACGTTACACCATATCCCAAGCCAACTGCTCCGTCTACCATTTGAGCGAAAAAGCCAACAGCCAACATAATGTAAAAAACATTTGGAATGTGAATCACAAAATCTTTCGCTTCCGAAAAACTGACGATTGATGACAAAGCATATCCTAAGAATAATGCGAAGAATACCAAGGTAATTTCGGTTACTAAACGTTTGTATTTTTTTGTCGATTTTTTCCCTTCGAATGAAGACGTTAAATGATTCAAATCAGTTAGTTTTTGATTAAAATCTCCTTTGTGATTGTTTCTGATTTTATTTAAACTTTCAATGTTTTCATCAATTGAATCTGGAATAACATCAGAAAAATACTCTCTCAAACGTTTTGCCATTATAGGAGATTGTCCATTTGTAGAAATTGCAATTTTAAGATGACCTTTATTCACAATCGAACCTAAATAAAAATCGCACAAATCTGGCTGATCAGCTGCATTAACCAAAATTCCTTTTTCATTTGCTTTTTGCTTCACTTCTTGCGAAGTTTCTTTGTTATCGGTTGCAACAATCACTAAATCTACATCCTCCAAATCACTCGATTCGAACGCATGAGTTTCGTGTTTAATTGTTGAATGTTGAGCAAAAATATCTTTCAATTCTTGTTTAAAATCCTTTGCTACAACTTTCAAATTGATCGAAGGATTTTGTTTGATTAGCGTCGTAACCTTTTCTAATCCTACATTTCCTCCGCCAACAATCAGGAAGCGCAAATGTTCTGTTTTTAAAAATATCGGGAATAAATTATTTTTCATTGTTCTTAAAGGGATTTAACTAATTAACCGAAAAATATTTTCGATAGGTAAAATCTCCGAATGTTTCATTGTCTATTTTTTCATTTGTATAACTTTCGAAAACTTGATCTAGCTCATTCAAAATCTCAGTCTCATTGACTTTTTCTTTATAAATTTTATTCAAACGAACACCATATCGATCTCCACCCAACCTCAAATTATAATGTCCAGCAGAAGTCCCTACAAAACCAATTTCCGAAACATACGAACGACCGCAACCATTTGGACAGCCCGTCATACAAATAGAAATATCATCATTTTGAAGTTGATGTTTTTCTAGCAAAGGCTCTATTTTATTCACCAATTCTGGCAAATAACGTTGCGCTTCTGCTAAAGCCAATGGACAAGTTTGTAAAGCCACGCATGCCATCGAATTTTTTCTAAGTTCACTAATATCTTTGTGAATAGAATACTTTTCTAAAAGCTGTTCAACTATAGCTTTATTTTCAATTGAAATCTCACCTAACAATAAATTTTGATTCGCTATAAAAATAAAATTATTGATATTTAATAAAGCCAATTCATGTAAAAATGCTTTCTGATTAGACTGTACAACTCCATTCTCCACAAATAAAGTGTAATACCACATTCTGTTATTCACTTGTCGCCAATCATAAATATCAGAACGCTCCGTAAATTGATAAGGCTGAGAAGGCTCTAATTTAAAACTAACACGTTTTTCTAATTCAGACTTGAAACCATCAACCGTTAATTTATCAACTGTATACTTTAGTCTCGCTAATTTTCGATCGCCACGATTCCCAAAATCACGCTGAATTGTCAATACTTCATAAGCAACTTTCAACACTTTTTCTTCAGAATCAACAAAACCAATTTCGGTTGATAAACGCGAATATGTATTTGGATTTCCGTGAGTTGTTGACAAACCTCCACCAACAGCGATATTGAAACCTTTCAATTCATTATTTTCGATAATCGCAATCAGTCCCAAATCATTTGCAAAAACATCTACATCATTAGTTGGCGGAATAGCAATTGCAATTTTAAATTTTCGAGGTAAATAGCGGTCTTCATACAAATCATCTTTCTCTGTTTCGCGTTCGTAAATCTTTTCATTATCCACAAAAATCTCATAATAAGCTTGTGTTTTAGGCAACAAATGTTTTGATAATTTATCTGCATATGCATGAATTTGAGCATGAATTGGCGAAAGCAACGGATGAGAACTCGCAATTACATTTCGGTTTACATCGCCACAAGCTGCGATAGAATCTAACGTTGCTTGGTCAAACGATTGTAAAGTTGGACGCAATTGATGTTTCAAAATTCCGTGCAATTGAATGGTTTGACGCGTTGTAATTTTTAAAACGCCTGTTCCATATTGTTCAGAAGTTTCGTGAATTGCCAACCATTTATCAGCGTCAATAATTCCACCCGGAATACGCAAACGAATCATAAACGAATACAATTTGTCTAACTTTTTTTCTGCGCGTTCTTCTCGTCTATCGCGATCATCTTGCACATACATTCCGTGAAATTTCACCAAAGCTTCGTCATCTGCACGTACATTTCCAGTGTGATTATCTAGCTCTATACTTTCTTTTAACGTACCGCGAAGTCCGTCACTTTTTATTTTAATTCCTTCTATAGGAGATTGTTTTTCTATACTCATTTTATTAGTTATTGGTTGATTAGTAAACATCTTTTTGGTAGCGACCTTCTTCTTCCAATTGTTCCAGAAAATTTTTCGCTGAAACCTCATCTTGATTTGATTCTTTTGCTATTAATTCGATCAAAGCACTTTCTACATCTGTACTCATTCCGTCTTTTTGACCGCAGACATACAAATACGCACTTTCGTTTAACCTATTTTAAAGTTCTTTTCCTCGTTCTTTCACTCGATCTTGCACATAAATTTTATGTTTTTGATCTCTCAAAAAAGCTGTATCTAATTTGCTTAAAACTCCTGTTGAAAGCCATTCCTGAATTTCAGTTTGATAATAGAAATCCGAAACAAAATGTTGTTCACCAAAAAACAACCAGTTTTTACCTTCTGCGCCAATTGCATCACGATGTGTCAAAAAACTACGAAAAGGTGCAATTCCTGTTCCCGGACCAATCATAATTACCGATTGATTTTCATCTGGAAGTTTGAAATTTTTATTTTTATGAATGTAAAATTCTATGGATTTATCATGCTCAAAATCTGCTAAAAACTGAGAACATAATCCAGTTTTTTGTTGATCAGAAACTGAAAAAGTATTCAGACTAACCGTTAAATGAATTTCATTATCATATGCTTCATTCGATGATGAAATCGAATATAAACGTGGTGCAATTGGATGCAAAAGATTTAAAATATCATCAAATTTCATTGTAGATTCTGACGAATAATATTTTGATAATAAATCAATTAAATCAATCTTAGTTTCAAGAATTTCTACATTTAAAATTGTTGCAAATTGATCGATTGATTTTTTAGAAAGTGCTCTAATATTTTTTTCTTCAAGTTCTTTTGCGCGATTTTCTTCATTGAAAAATTTTGCAATCGTTAAAATTTCGGTTTGATTATTTTTTGGATAAACACCCAAAGCATCACCTGGTTCGTAATCTACTTGCTCATCAACTGCTATTTCGATATGATACGTTTCATTGTTTGAATCTCTATCATTCAAAACGATTTCATCTTTTATAATTCCTTCGTACGATTTTTTCTGCGTTGAAGAATTTTGCAATTTTTGAGATTGTACAACCGTTGAATTTCCTTCTGATTGAATAGTTTTTAAAATATCCGCAAACCAATTTTCGGCAATTTCTTGATAATCTAAATCTACTTTTACCAAATCGAAAACGCGTTGTGCGCCTAGTTTTCCAAATAATTCATCAATTTCTTCTCCTGATTTACAGAAAAACGGATAAGAAGTATCGCCCAAACCAAAAACAGCAAACTTAGTTTGATTTAATTTTAGATCAGAGTTACTCAAATTATCATAGAATTTTTGCGCATTTTGAGGTAAATCTCCATCTCCTTGCGTACTAAAAATTTGAATTAAGAATTCTTCCTTTTCAATTTTTTCGAGTGGATATTGAAACGCTTCAATCGCTTTGGCTTGAATTTTATTCATCTTAAAAATTCCAAGCAATTGATTAGCTAATTTCTTCGCATTTCCTGTTTCAGTTCCATAGATTATTGTAGGTTTGATTGAGGTTAAAACTTTTTGTTCTTGAGGTACTTCTTGTGTTTGATTTGCAACTAATCCAGCCAAATAACCATTTGTCCAAATAATTTCGTCACGTGATAATTCTTTGACTAAACTTTTTACTAAGTTCAATTTTTCGTTAGCTAGCATAAGAAATTGTTGTTTTATGGTTATCAAAATATGAGTTGGAAGTTGGTTGTTCATCTAACCAAGCGAATGATTGATGCAAATTAACAACATGACCAACGATAATTAAAGTTGGTACAAAATCAAAGGTTGGTAAATGTTTTTCTACAATATTTTCAAAAATAAAAAACTTGCGTTTTCTGATCTGGAGTTGTCGCTTGTTGAATAACTGCTAAACCTTTTTCGGTATCAATTCCATTCAAAATCAACTGATCAGCTAAAGTTTGCAAACGCTGTACACTCATATAAAAAACCAATGTATCAGACGTTTTTGCCCAATCTTTCCATTGTTTGTGTTCAATAGATTTCAAATCGCACAACGTCAACATGCGAACTCCTTTCGAATGATTTCGCGCTGTCAATGGAATTCTCGTGTAAGCAGCAGCACCAAAAGCAGCCGAAATACCTGGAATTATTTCGTACGGAACATGATTTTTTTTCAAGGTTTCTAATTCGTCCAAAATATTAGAGAAAAGTGAAGCATCACCTCCTTTCAATCGAACCACTAATTTTCCTTGCATTACAAACTCAATCATCATATCGTTAATATCTTTTTGAGGCGTATGAATGCCTTTCGAACATTGTTTTCCGACATAAATAACCAACGCATCTTTTGACGCATATTCGTCTATTAACACTGGAGAAACCAAGCGATCTGTCAAAATAACATCTGCTTTTTTTGATATAATTTAATGTTTTGAGCGTCACCAATTCTGGATCTCCATGACCAGCGCCAGCCAAAATTACTTTTCCTATTGTTGTTTGCATGTTTGTAATAAATAAGTTGATTGATAAGATTTAATTGATGTTTTAATCAATAAACATCAAAGCAGCGACTGTATTTTTCGTTGTTTCGTCAATCAAAATGGCATTTCCTGTATGAATATTTTCTTTGAAAGAATCAAAAAATAAAGGTTGATTTGTTTTTAAAACAACTTGTCCAATATCATTTAACTTGATTTCTTCAGATGGAATAAATTCCCAATTATTAATATCCCATTGTTGATCGATTGTTTTGATTTTTGCACGAACCGAATGAAAACGATGTTGCAACACATACGTTTTTCCTTGTTGTAATGCATTATTGTCTAACCAACAAATCCACGCTTTTAGCACATTTGTAGTTTGCGGTTCTTCGGAAGTTTTTACAATTGTGTCTCCTCTACTGATATCTATATTATTTTCGAGATGAATCACAACATTTTCTCCTGCTTCAGCATGTTGTACTTCTTCCAAATGACGTTCTATTTTAACAATTTTTGATTCGATATTTGATGGATAAACTTTAATAGAATCCCCAACTTTGTAGGCTCCACTCAAAATTTGCCCCGCATAACCTCTATAATCGTGATGCTCTTCATCTTTTGGACGAATTACCCATTGAACCTGAAAACGAGCTGCTAAATTTTTATCTGTTTCAATCGAAATTGTTTCCAATTGATGCAATAATGTTTCTCCATTGTACCAAGGCGTTTTTGCAGATTTTTCGACAATATTATCGCCAACCAAAGCAGAAACTGGAATAAAAGTTACTTCATCATAATTCAATTGATCTTGAATTTGTTGAAAATCATTTTTTATCGTTTCGAAAATATCTTGTGAATAATCAACCAAATCAATTTTATTAATGGCGATGATTGCTTTTTTAATTCCCATTAACGAACCAATACTTGCATGGCGTTTTGTTTGAGAAGTGATTCCTTTTCGTGCATCAACCAGAATAATAATCAACTCTGAATTTGAAGCACCTGTAATCATATTTCGTGTATATTGCTCATGTCCAGGCGCATCTGCAATAATAAATTTTCTTTTTGCAGTCGAAAAATATTTGTACGCTACGTCTATTGTAATTCCTTGTTCGCGCTCGGCACGTAAACCATCTGTAATCAAAGACAAATCAATTTCGTCGTCTTCATTTGATTTACGTTTTTCTAAAACACCCAATTGATCGGTGTGAATACTATTCGAATCGTAAAGTAAACGCCCTATTAAAGTACTTTTACCATCGTCTACGTTTCCTGCTGTTATAAATTTTAATGTATTCATTTTACTTAATTCCTATAGATATTATAGAGTTTTGTTTAAAAAAATTTTGACTTAGAAATAACCTTGTTTTTTACGGTCTTCCATCGCTGATTCTGACAATTGATCATCCAAACGAGTTTGTCCTCTTTCGCTAATTCTTGTATTAATAATATCAGTAATGATATCATCAATCGTAGAAGAATCCGAAGGTACAGCTGCTGTACACGTCATATCACCAACCGTTCTGTAACGTACTTTTTCTATCACAACTTCATCGTCTGCATTTGGCTGAATAAAATCTGAAGTCGCAATTAATTTATCATTGTAAACAATACATTCGCGCTCATGAGCAAAGTATAAATTTGGTAATTCGATGTTATTTTGTTTGATGTAATTCCAAACATCTAATTCTGTCCAATTGCTAATCGGAAAAACACGTACATTATGTCCTTTTTCAATTCTTCCATTCAAAATATTCCACAATTCAGGACGCTGAAGTTTCGGATCCCATTGACCAAAATCATCACGAACCGAGAAAATACGCTCTTTTGCACGTGCTTTTTCTTCATCACGACGTGCTCCTCCAATACATGCATCAAATTCATTTTCTTCGATCACATCTAACAACGCATATGTTTGTAAGGCATTACGAGAAGGAAAACGACCAGCAGTTTCTTTCAGATTATATTTTTTTATAGCATCTTCTACAGAGGCTACAATCAACTTTTCGCCAATTTTATCGACCAAATAATCTCTAAATTTTATCGCTTCAGGAAAATTGTGTCCTGTATCTACATGTACCAAAGGAAAAGGAAATTTCCCTGGACGAAAGGCTTTCAAAGCTAAATGAATCAAAACAATAGAATCTTTTCCTCCTGAAAATAACAATGCTGGACGCTCAAATTGAGCAGCTGTTTCTCTCAAAATGTAGATTGCTTCGTCTTCTAGTTGATTTAAATAATTTTTTTCTTGACTTGACATTCTTTCTAACTTTCTAACTTATTTTTTGACAATAAAAAACTCCTCAAAATTTTGGAGGAGTTCATGAACTATTATTTTCGTAATTAATACATCACAACATATTCCTCCTCTTGTAAAGAGCGACACATATACATTGACATATTAAATACTATTTTTTTCATTTTTCTTGTTTCATTTCTGAGTTCAAAATTATATTATTTTTCTAAATAAATATAATTAATAGAATAATTTAAATAACAAACCTATTTTTTAAACAATTTAAAGAAAATTATCCTAAATAAATTTATTCAATAAAATAATAATCTATAAAACCGATAGATTTTATGTTGTAAAAGTAAAAATTTTATTTAAAATACAAAGATTGATTCCAAAAAAAGATAAAAAATTGAATATTTCGGGGACTTCCTTACCTTTGCAAAATGTCAAGAAAAGCGAAACAAAAAATCATATTAAATAATATAGAAGTTTTACGTGCTGGTGCAAAAGGTGTATCGGTTGGTAAAACAGAGGAAGGGAAAACGGTTCTGATAAAAGGCGCAATTCCAGGAGACGTTGTAGATGTACACGTTTTGAAGAAAAAAAGCAGCTATTTAGAAGGACAAGCAATCGAAATTCACACAAAATCTCCTTATCGCGTTCAGCCAGAATGTGAGCATTTTGGTGTTTGCGGTGGTTGTAAATGGCAAGATATGAGCTATGATGCGCAATTAAAATTTAAGCATGACGAAGTGGTTAACAATTTGGTTCGTATCGGAGGTTTCAAAGATTTAGATGCTGAAATTGTTCCAATTTTAGGTTCTAAAGAACAATATTTTTACCGTAATAAATTAGAGTTTACTTTTTCTAATGCACGTTGGTTAACGTTAGAAGAAATTCAGTCTGGGAAAGAATTTGACGACCGTGACGTAGTTGGATTCCATATTCCTGGTGCTTGGTCTAAAGTTTTGGATGTTACAAAATGTCACTTGCAACGTGATCCTTCTAATGCGATTCGTGTCGAAGCAAAACGTTTTGCATTAGAGCATCATTTAGATTTCTTCGATTTAAAAAATCAAGAAGGTTTATTAAGAACATTAATGATTCGTACTTCTCAGAATGGACAAGTAATGGTTTTGGTTCAATTCTTCCGAGAAGAGAAAGAAAATCGTGAAGCTTTCTTACAAAACTTGAAAGATAAATTCCCTGAAATCACATCTTTATTGTATGCAATCAATCCAAAACAAAACGATTCTGTTTATGATTTAGATATCGAAGTTTTTGCTGGAGATGATCATATTATGGAAAAGATGGAAGATTTGAACTTCAAAATTGGTCCAAAATCTTTCTATCAAACAAATCCAGAACAAGCTTACGAATTATATAAATTAACACGTGATTTTGCAGGTTTAACTGGAGATGAATTAGTATACGATTTATATACTGGAACTGGAACAATTGCGCAATTCGTTTCGAAAAAAGCGAAAAAAGTAGTTGGTGTAGAATCTGTTCAAGAAGCAATTGATGCAGCAAAAGCGGCAGCAAAATTTAATGGAATTGATAATTGTGATTTCTATTGTGGTGATATGAAAGATGTATTGAATCAAGATTTCATTAACGAACACGGAATTCCAGATGTAATTATTACTGATCCTCCACGTGATGGAATGCATAAAAAAGTGGTTGAAAATATTTTGTTTATGAATCCTAAACGTGTTGTTTATGTTTCGTGTAACTCTGCTACACAAGCGCGCGATTTAGAATTGATGAAAGATCAATATAAAATTGTTAAAGTTCAACCAGTTGATATGTTTCCACAAACACATCATGTAGAAAATATTGTACTTTTAGAGCGAATTTAAAATTCAATCAAAAAAAAAATGAAAAATATTCAACGTTTTCTAGCCTACTCAATTTTTGCTTCTATAATTTCTTTAGCATTTTATAGTTGTGAAGATGATGATATTTGTACCGACGAAGGTGATGTTCCACGCATGGTTGCTAATATGTATTATGATGGAACAAATGTTCCTTTGGAAGATTCTATTTATTATTGGGCTTATGTTTATAATGATTCGATTACGAAAGGAATTAGAGAAGCTACAGGAACGAGTAAAGATACTGTCTTAATCGAAAAAAATTCTGCTTTAGGAAAAACGAGTTTCGGAATTGCTTTGCGTAATAATTCAAAAAAAGAAATTTATTATACTATAGCGCAAGGTCCAGATATAGATGTAAAAGATTCTATAACGGGTAAAGTCATCAGAACAATCCTTGCAAAACGTGATCGATTGATTTTAAAATACGATACACTTGGAAATGGCTATACTTCTAAAGCTTGTGGTTTTGGATTAACTTTTAAAGGAGTTGATGTAAAATTGGTAACAAAAACTGGAAATGGAGCTGGAAATTGGATAAAGAAAATAGAAACTGTAAATACTGAAATTAAAGATGGTTCGACAACTATTATTAAGCTTTTTGCTGACGAGCGCAATTAATTTTGCATTTGGTCAAGAAAATAAAACTGATTCAACAAAAGTTTCGGTTACAGATTCTATTCTCAAAAAAAAATACCACGATATTTTTATCGGTGTAGACGTTTTCAATCCAATTGTTTCTGCTTTCAACGATAAAAAAGGAGTTAGCGCTTATGCTTCTTATCAAATCAATAATAAGTGGCATGCCGTTGTAGAAGCTGGTTTCGAGAAAAATAATTTCAATGAAATCAATTGGGATGTTGATGTTGACGGCGTTTTTGCAAAACTTGGTGCAAACTGGTTTATAACGCAAGATATCGAAAATCAATCGAACGGAATTTACATTGGTGGACGAATTGCGTATTCTAAATATTCGCAAACCATCAATAGTTATCCGATTAGAGATTTACAATCAAATGAGATTATAGGGACAGGAAGTTTGCCAAAAGCGAATGTAAGTAGTTATTGGATAGAAGCTGTTGTCGGTGGACGTGTAGAGATTTTTAAGAATTTTTATGGTGAATTAGCCTTACATCCTGCAGCTTATATTGGTGGTAAAAAAGATCAAGGAATTGATCCTTTGGTTATTCCTGGTTATGGGAAATATAGTGGTCCTTTTAATATGCCTGTTTTTTGGGGAATTGCTTATAAGATAAAGTAAAACTAAGGTTAAGATTTAGACTAAAGTTAAGATAAAGTATACAAAAAAAGGAACTCTAAATTGAGTTCCTTTTATGTTGATGCGAAGCTGAAATGAATTCAGCTTGACATTCTTTCTCTACATTATCATTAATAATCCTTAAATTAGTTTATCTAACGAAGTCATCCTGAACTCGTTTCAGGAACATATCATATAAGGAATTCTTATGAAAATATATTATGTTTATATACTTACAAACAAATATCGAACTGTTTTCTATATTGGAGTTACCAACAATTTAATTAAAAGAATAGAAGCTCATAAAGAAGGAATTGGTTCAGCTTTCACTCAAAAATACAATGTAAAATCATTAATTTATTTTGAAGATTTTACTTCAATTAGTCAAGATATGTTAAGAGAAAAGCAATTGAAAAATTGGAAACGGGAATGGAAAATTAATTTAATTAAATCTAAAAATCCAAATTTAGAAGATATTAGTATTCTATAATAAACAAAAAAGGAACTCTAAATTGAGTTCCTTTTTATATGTTCTAAAAAGATTTATAGATTAATCCAAAACCTTTGCTCCTTTTACTTTTTGATTCGTTAAAGCAATATCCAAAACTTCTTTCATTTCTTTTACAAAATGAAAAGTCATTCCTTTTACGTATTCTGCTTTAATTTCTTCAATATCTTTTCGGTTATCTTCGCACAAAATAATTTCTTTGATATTTGCACGTTTTGCCGCTAAAATTTTCTCTTTAATTCCGCCAACTGGCAACACTTTTCCACGAAGCGTGATCTCACCTGTCATTGCTAATTTTGCTTTTACTTTTCGTTGTGTAAAAGACGAAACCAAAGACGTCAACATTGTAATTCCGGCAGATGGTCCATCTTTTGGCGTTGCTCCTTCCGGAACGTGAATATGAACTTTATAATTCTCGAAAACTTCTGGTTTAATTCCCAATTCATCCGCATGCGATTTGATGTATTCTAATGCAATTGTTGCAGATTCTTTCATCACAGTTCCTAAATTTCCTGTGATAGAAAGTCCACCATTTTTTGCTTTCGATAAAATAGATTCGATAAACAATATATCCCCTCCAACACTTGTCCAAGCTAAACCAACCACAACACCTGGAACTTCATTGTTCTCGTATTGATCTGGCGTAATAGAAGGACCTAAGATTTTCGAAATATCTTCAATTGAATATTTAGTATTAAATTCTTCTTCCAACGCAATATGTTTTGCAGCTGAACGAACTAATTTCGCAACTTTCTGATTCAATTTACGAACACCAGATTCACGCGTATAACCTGTTATTAAATATTCGATTTCTTTTTTTCCTAACACAACATCTTTCTCTTTCAAGCCATGTTCTGTTAGTTGTTTTGGTAAAAGGTGACGTTTTACGATTTCAGATTTTTCCTCGATTGTATAACCTGCAATATTAATCATCTCCATACGATCACGTAACGGACTTGGAATATCTCCAATATTATTGGCTGTCGCTATGAAAAATACTTTCGATAAATCGTAGCCAATTTCTAAGAAATTATCATAAAAAGTTGAATTTTGCTCTGGATCTAAAACCTCTAACATTGCTGATGAAGGATCTCCATGCGCACTAGCCGACATTTTATCAATCTCATCTAAAACAAAAACCGGATTCGACGATTCAGATTTTTTGATTGACTGTAAAATTCTTCCTGGCATCGCTCCAATATAGGTTTTACGATGACCACGAATCTCAGATTCGTCGTGTAAACCACCCAACGACATACGTACATATTTGCGCCCAATCGCTTCTGAAATAGATTTCCCCAACGATGTTTTACCAACACCCGGAGGTCCATATAAACAAAGAATTGGCGAACGCATATCCCCTTTCAATTTCAACACAGCAAGATGCTCCAAAATGCGTTCTTTCACATCTTCTAAACCATAATGATCATGATCTAAAATTTTCTTTGCATTCTTGATATCAAAGTTATCTTTCGTCAAGGTATTCCAAGGTAAATCCAACATAAATTCAAGGTAATTACGCTGAATATTATGCTCTGGCATTTGCGGATTTAGACGAGAAAGACGGTTGATTTCTTTATCAAAATGATTTGCTACATCTTCGCTCCAACTTTTCGTTAAAGAACGTTTGCGCATTTCATTAATTTCTTCTTCTGTCGAATTTCCTCCTAATTCTTCTTGAATCGATTTGATTTGTTGATTTAAGAAATATTCTTTTTGTTGTTGATCTAATTCTTTGCGAACTTTATTCTGAATCGTATTCTTCAACTCCAATTTCTGAAGCTCAACATTCATAAAACGCATCACTTCCATTGCCCGAAGTTTCATATCAGAAATTTCTAACAACAACTGTTTTTCATCTAAACTCAACGTCAAATTAGACGCTACAAAGTTGATTAGAAATGTATTACTTTCGATACTTTTTATAGCTCCTGCAGCTTCCGAAGGCAACATTGGATTTTCTTCTACAATCTGAAAAGCTAAATCACGAATTGATTCAATAATAATTGGATATTCTTTGTTGCGTGATGTCGGAACTTTTTCTGTCAAAATTTCTACTTCAGCCTTGAAATAAGGATCATTTGATACAAATTCTTTAACTTTGAAGCGTTTCATCCCTTGTAAAATCACCGTAATGTTTCCATCTGGCAATTTTATCATTCGCATGATTTTCGCAACTGTACCAACTGTATACAAATCGTCTTGTGTAGGATCTTCCACAGCAATTTCTTTCTGCGAAAGCACTCCAATAATGCGATCTTCTTTGTAAGCTTGTGTTAAAAGTTGTATAGATTTATCTCTACCCGCGGTAATTGGCGCAACCACACCCGGAAATAAGACAGTGTTTCTTAACGATAAAATAGGCAATACCGAAGAAATATCTTGCTTATTTAGCTTACTTTCTTCGTCTTTACTCATCAAAGGAATTAATTCGATTTCTTCTTCCATTACTTGTGCTAATGACAAATTGTCTATGTTCATAATTTTTTTATACGTTCAAAGTGTCAGTAAAACTATTTTTAACTGACGAAAGCCTTTCATAATAACAACATTATTAAGATTTGAATCTTGTCTAAAGCATTTAGAAAAGCGAGTATAAATAAGTCAAACGTTATGCCAATAAAATATATTGTCAGTTTTTCAATAAAGGTTTTGAATGAGGATGAATAAAAAAAATCGGGATTTACCCGATTTTAGATTTTGCAATTACTTTGCGGTACAATTCTTCATATTGCGGAAGAATATTCGTTTTATCAAATCGTATCGCTTGTTCTTTTGCTTGATAACTAAACTCTGCCAAACGCTTTTCGTCCTCTAAAATATAAATCGCTTTTTCTGCCATCATTTCGATATCTCCTACTGGGCAAACAAAACCAGTGACTCCGTTAATATTTACTTCTGGAATTCCGCCTGCATTGGACGAAATAACCGGAACACTTGCCGCCATAGCTTCAAGTGCTGCCAATCCAAAACTTTCTTGTTCAGACGGTAAAAGGAATAAATCTGCCGCTTTCAAAACATCATTCAAGTCACTTACCATTCCAAGACTTTTCACTTTATCTTGAATTCCAAATTCTTGAATCATTTGATCCGCCATATCCCATTCAGGACCTTCTCCAGCAATAATCAATTTCGATGGAATTTGTTTCTGGATCAAATTAAACGTTCCAATTACATCTTCAATACGTTTTACCTTTCTCAAGTTTGAAGTGTGCAAAATTACCTTCTCTTTTGGTTGCGCAAAATTATCACGACAACACACACATTTCTCTGGCAAATATTGATCATTATCAATAAAATTTGGCACTACTTCTATTTCATTTGTAATGTCAAATGCTTGTAAAGTATCTTGTTTCAAACTTTCGGAAACTGACGTTACAGCATCCGATTCATTGATCGAAAACTCAACAGCCGTTTTATACACAGGATGTTTCCCTACCAACGTAATATCTGTTCCGTGCAACGTTGTTACAATTGGTAATTTATACCCCTTTCGAGCCAACATTTGTTTCGTAAAATACGCCGCATACGCATGCGGGATCGCATAATGTACATGAACCAAATCTAATTCGTAATGCAAAACTTTATCATACAAAATTGTACTCAACGCCAAATCGTATGGCTGATATTGAAACAATGGATACGTTTCGACATGAATTCGATGAAAGTATATATTTGGTAATTTGATGTTTAATCTCGCAGGAACATTTGTGCTAAAAAAATGTACTTCATGACCTTTTTCCGCTAAATCCATTCCCAGTTCTGTTGCCACAATTCCACTCCCTCCATAGGTTGGATAGCATACAATTCCTATTTTCATTCGCGATTTTTATTTAGACAAATTTAAGGTAAAATTGCTTCATAAATTACTTGTCGAATATTTTCTCTCACTTTTTTAATGGAAAGATAATTTGGTTCGACGGTTTCATTGACACGATTCGAAAGAAAAATATACACTATATTATATTTAGGATCAGCCCAAACCATAGATCCAGTAAAACCTGTATGACCAAAACTTTCGACAGATGGGCCAACTTTAGAAATATGTTGCATTTTATCAAAACCAGCTCCACGATGATTTCCTTTGAATTGTTGTTTTGTAAATTCCGCAACTATCTCTGGCTTCAAATAAACCTCATCGCCATATTCTCCACCATTCAAATACATTTGCATCAATTTTGCCAAATCAATCGAGTTAGAGAATAAACCAGCATGACCAGCAATTCCGCCCATCATCGCAGCTCCTTGATCGTGTACAAAACCATGTACCAATTGATTTCTATAGGTTTTGTCGTATTCGGTTGGAATAATATCTTCTAAACTAAATTTTTCTTTTGGATTAAAAGTTGTGCGATACATTCCCAATGATTGATAAAATTTTTCTTGTGTCAGTTGATTCAAATCTTTCCCAAAATCCTTTTCTAATTTCTTCTTGAAAATATAATAGCCTAAGTCTGAGTATTCGTATGATTTACGGCCTAAAGATGATTTATAAATATCTTCGTAAATCGTATCTTTAATAGAGTTGATAATATAAATGTTATCTGTAACTTTTATCTGATGTTCCTCATCTTGCTTTCTCGAATAGAAATCTAAATATAATCGCGCATTTTTTACATTGACAGTTTCATTGTAAAAACCAATCCATGGCTTAAGACCAGCTTGATGCGCTAATACTTCACGAACTTTTAAGGAAGATTTGTTCGAGTTTTTTGCATCATTATCAATTTCTCCAATTGTTTGCTCAAGGTTTAATTTTCCTTCGTTTACCTCCAGCATCAACAAAGGCAACGTCGCCGTCACCTTTGTTACAGAAGCGACATCATATAAATCTGTCCACTTCACTTTTTTTAAAGAATTTTTATCTTGAGTTCCAAAGCTTTTATCATACACGATTTTCCCGTCTTTTGCGACTAAAATTTGCATTCCAGGCGTGTAATGATTTGCAATTGCTTCTTCGGCAAGTTTATCTATTTCTAAGAGTTTTTTTTTCCTAAATTCACATTTTCAGGTGCAGTAAATCCTAAACGTTTGATGTGTTTTGTTACAATTCCTTGCCCTTCTTTCAAGTTTTGATTGATATCTACCGGAAATGTTCCATCTGCATCAATTGCTCCAAAAATAACTTGCGCAGCAGCTGCTTGCGCATCTTTTGTATTTTGATAATGAACTGTAACCGCATCTAAATTTGATAAATCAAGATCTTTCAAACCATAAGGACTTGTGAATAATGAGAAGATTTTCTTTTTATCTTTTGGTAATGCTTTCAAAATTGCTTTCGAGTTATCTGACAATTTATATGGTTTGTAAACCGTTTCATTCGATAAAAACGCTCCCGAAATAATCACATCATAATCATTCAATAAATTGATCTGATTTGGATTTGAAATCTTCACCAACTCAACATTTGTATATTTTTGTAAATGTCTCAAAAATTGATCATAATCTGTTTGTTCAAGGGGAACAAAAGCTATTTTTTGATTCAATTTTTTAATTGGTAAAAGTTTGTGTTCATTCTTTACAACTGTCGAAGCTTTCTCAAAAATTTTAGTTGTTAACGCTAAATTTTCAGGAGAATTTAAATCTTCTAAAACATTTGCAGAATTTAAAGTTTTTATTTCATTTAAACCTGTAATATATTTTGCCATCAAAATTTTCTTCACACTTTCTTCTAAACGTGCTTCAGAAATCTGACCTTTATTTATTGCATCAATAATTTTTTGTTTCCCAACGTGTACATTTTGCGAAAACAATAAAATATCATTTCCCGCTACAAATGCTCTATAATCTACATCACCAGCAGGAAACATTTTTGCTACACCATCCATATTCAACGCATCTGTAATCACAATTCCTTTGAATTGTAATTCTCCTTTCAAATAATCTGTAATAATATTTTTAGATAAAGTTGAAGGTATTTTTGGATCTGGTTCTAAAGCTGGAACATTTAGATGCGCCACCATAATTGACTGTACACCTTCATCAATCATTTTCTTGAAAGGTGCAATGTGATATTTCTCTAAATCTGCTTTATTATCTGGAATCAACGGCAAAACTTTGTGCGAATCTTGATCTGTATTTCCATGTCCAGGAAAATGTTTTGCAGACGATAATACGTTTTGCGCACGCATTCCATCCATATAAGCAATTCCTTTTTCTGCAACTCGATCTGGATTTGAACCAAAAGAACGATTCCCGATAATTGGGTTATTTGGATTAACATTGACATCAACTGAAGGTGAAAAATTAAACTGAACACCCATTCTGTTCGCTTGTATACCAATTTGTTTTCCAACTTGATACACCAACTTATTATTGCGTAGAGCACCAAGCGTCATATTCCAAGGAAAACGCTCCACTCCTTTCAAACGCATTGCCAATCCCCATTCTGCATCCATTCCAATTAACAATGGAATTTTAGAAATAGATTGAAATTTATTTGTCAACTCAATTTGATGAGCCGCTTGATCTTGCATAAAAATTAATCCTCCGATATGTTCTTCTTCAATTAATTTTTGAATATCATTTTCATGCACCACATCTCTATTTGTATAGGCTGCAACGATAAATAACTGACCTACTTTTTCTTCCAATGACATTGAATTATACTTCTCATTCACCCATTTCATCTGAATAGAATCTTTGTACAATGGCGAAACGTGTTGCGCTTTCGAAGCTATAGGTAAAATAATTGTTAAGAATACGTATGCGATTACTCTTTTCATTCCGGAATAAATTAATTTTGCTTGTTTTTTCTTTTTTAGAAACATTTTTTAAAGGCCAATCAAGTTAGGATTGGTAAATTTATAGTAAATTGTCAAATTAAATAAATTTATATGAGTATTTTCAGTGTTGTACAGGATAGCATGTTGAATCATCCTGGACTAATAACTGTTTTTGGGGTTGCAGTAATTATTATGTTACTACTTGATTTAGGTGTTTTTAATAAAAATGCGCACGTGGTTTCGAACAAAGAAGCGCTTACTTGGACCATCGTTTGGATTTCCTTGGCGATGATTTTTAGTGGAGTGATTTATTTCGTTTTTAAAGAAGCAGATGGACATGCATTTGCCATCAATAAATTTTCGCAATTCCAGGCGGCGTATTGGA
Source organism: Empedobacter sp. UBA5036 (assembly GCF_002415215.1). Taxonomy (NCBI): domain Bacteria; kingdom Pseudomonadati; phylum Bacteroidota; class Flavobacteriia; order Flavobacteriales; family Weeksellaceae; genus Empedobacter; species Empedobacter sp. UBA5036. The sequence goes on along the minus strand of NZ_DICC01000074.1, from coordinate 24,125 downwards.
TAGAAAAAGCCTTATCCGTAGATAATTTATTCGTCTTCATACTCGTTTTTGGATTCTTTAAAATTCCAAAAGAATATCAACATAAAGTCCTTTTTTGGGGAATTTTAGGTGCTCTTCTTTTTAGAGCAATCTTTATTTTTGCAGGAGTTGAATTAATTAAAATGACTTATTTACCAGCTTTTTCTATTGGAGATTGGCACTTTAATCTTGGTGATGAAGCAACTCATGCAAATTTTGAAGCAAAACAATTCTTCCGTCCAAATGTCGTTTTAACACTGTTTGGTTTCTTCTTAATTGTCGCCGGAATCAAATCTTGGAAATCAAGTGATGATGATGAAAATCAAGATTTATCACAAAATTTTGGTGTTAAATTGGTACACAAATTCTTTAAAGTTACACCAAATTTTGATGGAGATAAATTCTTTTCTGTACAAAACGGAATTAAAATGGCAACACCACTTTTCGTCGCTTTAATGGTAATTGAAGTAACTGATTTGGTTTTCGCTGTAGATAGTATTCCCGCTATATTCGCTGTTGCTCCAGACGATCCTTTTATTCTATATTCATCTAATATTTTTGCAATTTTAGGACTACGATCGTTGTATTTCTTGTTGGCAAATTCAATGGATAAATTCAATAAACTACATTACGGCTTAGCGATTATTTTAAGTTTTATCGGAATTAAAATGATTATTATGCCATTCTATCATTTTGAATCGACTATCTCATTGTCAATAATTGGTGGAGTTTTATTAACAACAATTATTTGGTCGTTAATTTCGAATAAATCAGAGGTTACGGAATAAGATTATTATCATCATATAATGAATAAACCCCAAGATTGAATTAATCTTGGGGTTTATTTTATAATCATTATACCTTACAAAACAACTTCTATCAAACTACCTTTTTCTTCATCTTTTGTGATTTGTAGCGCAGCTGGAATTCGATCTTTTAATTCGTCAACATGAGAAATAATTCCGACAATTCGGTTCTCTTTTTGTAAACTCATCAACGTTTCAAACACGATATTTACCGCATCTGCGTCTTGCGTTCCAAAACCTTCATCAATAAAGAAGAAGTTCTTTTCCGACTTCGCATTTGTTTGCACACTTTCTGCCAAAGCCAAAGCCAAACTCAACGAAACTTGGAAAGATTGTCCTCCAGAAAGCGTTTTCACACTACGTGAACGACCTTCGTTCAAATAATCTATAATCTCAAAATCATTGTTGTCATTCATTTGTAAACTCAATTGATTTCTCGTCATTCGATGAAATCTCACATTTGCGTTATCACATAATTGTTTCAAATAAATTGACGAAACATATTGCACAAATCCTGCTGAATTAAACAAATTTCGCATCGTTTGTAAATTAGCCGCTCGCTTTTTCAACTTTTCCAATTCAATTAACAAATCTTTCTTTTCTGTAAAAGATTTATTCAATCGCTCAATTTCAGTTTTTATTTTAGTAACAACTTCAGTAGCTTCTTTCAATTGATTTATCACAAAAATCAATTTTTCTTCTTGTATTTTATAAATCGTTTCATCAAAAGAAACTTCCGATAATTTTTGCTCTAATTCATGAATTAAATTTTTCAACGTTTCATACAAAATTCGAAAATCTTCCAACTCTTTTCTGATTTGAGAAACATTAAATTTCTGATTTAAAACAAATTGAACCTCTTCAATGTTTTGTATTTGATATTTTTCTAATGCTTTTTCTATTTGATTTTGATTAATAGCCAACTCTTCTTTTAACTCAATAAGTTGTTTTTCAACTAATTCAATTGAAGTTTTTTGAGAAGCTAATTTTGGATTCAATTGATTTAAACTGTCTGTAAATTGAATATAATCTTGTTCAATTTTTGTATTATTTAACTTTAAATCATTCAAATTTTGAAGCACATTTTCTGTTGTTTGATTTTGAAAATCTTCAAATTTCAAGACTTTCAAATTTGCTTGATTTTGCTTGATTTGAGAAGCTTTTTCAGCTTCTTCTAATCTAAATTTTTCTAAAGCATTTTTATATTTTTCAACAGATTCACGTTCTTTCTCTAAAGTTTCACGAAAAGTTTCAATCTCTTTATTTTTATTCGAAATTGTTTTGTCCAAAGCAATAGCTGCTTTCTTTTTTTCTTCAAATAATTCAACATTTTTCGAATCAAAATCTTTCCAAACAAACAAATTCAGATGATTTTCTTGTTCAATTTTCAGATCATTCAAAACTTGATTTTCTTGTGCAATTTGTTTTTCAATAAACTGTTTTTGATCAATCATTTTCTGAACTTCATTTTGTTTTTTCTGAAGCGATTTTAACTTTTCATCAATTTGATTTAATTCATTATTTACAACTTCAAATTTCGTGGAAATATCATCAATTTCAACAATATTCGGATGCTCTAAAGCGCCACAAAGCGGACAAGATTCACCTTCGTTTAAATTATGTGCAAAATGAGCCAACTTTTGCTGAACTTCTAATTCATTTTTCTGTTTTTGAATTGATTTTTTAGTTGATTCAAGCTTTTCAAATTCAGAATTAAACCAATTTTCAAAACTTGAAATCTCAATATTTTCAGTTTTTAATTGAGTTTCAAAAACATTAATTTGTTGCTTTTGTTCTTCTATTTTAGATTGTTGTTTCTGAATAGATTGTTGCAAATTTTGATTCTGAACAAACCAATTTCCAACTTCAATCAAAGTCTGAGAATCTATTTTTGACTTAGCTAAAGTTTTGACTTCTTTTTCAGATGATTTGATTGAAGCTTCAATTTTTTGTTCATTTTTCTGAACCTCTTCAACTTCTTTCAAACCTTTTGCTGTTCTTACTTTTAACTTTTCTATCTCCTCTGAAAAAGTTAAAATTTGAACTATTAATTCTAAATCTGTTTCTTCTTTTCGTTTTATTGGTAAAGTTTCATAATCAGTTTTAATCGCTTCAATTTGGTTCGAAATTTCTTTGATTTGATTCTCGATTAAAGTCAATTGTTTTTGTTGATTTTCAACTGAAATTGACTTTTCTTCAATTTGATTTGAAACTTTTTTATGATTTTCTAAAAGTTGAGAAAACGCATTAAAAATCAATTCATAGCGCTCAATTTCAAGTTTTCGTTGATCCATTTCGTCTTTCTGAACTGAAACTTTTTCAAACTCAATTTTCTTTTGTTTTAACGTCTCAAAATCTGATTTCAACGCTTTTAAACGTTGAAACGATTCATTCATTTGATTATATTCTTCTTGAACTTTATTGGTAACTTTTGTTTGTTCAATCAAATTTTCTTCAAGCTCTTTTATTTTTTCTTCCGAAACTTCTTCAAAACTAGATAATTTTCCTTCTAGTTGATTCAAATTCGTTAAGTTTTGAGAATTTAAAGCTGCAACTTTATCTTGTAAATCATAACGATGAAGTCCAAAAATTTCCTTCATCATTTGTGTTCGATCTTTTGCACCCAACTCAATAAATTCCTTGAATTGCCCTTGCGGAATAATAATTGTTCGTTTGAAATTTTCGTAACTCAACCCAATTATTTCTTCTGCTTTCGAATGATTAAGCGGAATCCATTCATTGTCTTTTTGTTCATAAAAAACAACTATTGGCGATTTTACATCTTCAAAACGTTTCGAATTTCTTTTAAATTCACGTGTTGCTCTGAATAATTTTTGTTCAAAATTATAGAAATCAAACTCGATATATGCCAAATTCGATTTCAAATTCATCATATTGTAAGCACGCTTATCTTTGGAATTTAGACGTTCTGTTTCGCCATACAAAACGTACATAATCGCTTCCAAAATTGACGATTTTCCGGAACCTACATTCCCGAAAATTCCAAATAATCCTGCTTCTGTTAATTCAGAAAAGTCAATTGTTTGGCGTTCTTGATACGAATAAAGTCCTTCTATGGTTAATTTTACTGGAATCATTTTTTAAGTTTAAGGTTTAGATTAAGGATAAGATTTCTTGATATCATAATATAACTTCAAAAAATAATCAATTTAACTATTTAAAATTTCGTTAAACAAGTCCTTTATTTCGTCATTTGGTTCTTGATTTCCATTCTTCGATTTGAAATAATCTGCAAACAATTCTTTCATATCTTTTGTTTGATCTGCAAACTTATATTCGACTGTTTCAATCTCTTGATTTTTAACTTTCGGAATCAAATGAATAATTCCATCATGTGATTGATAAATCAATTTTCGTTCATCAACTTTCAAAAAAGAATCACTTTCTAAAGTCAATTCAACCAATGCATTTTGATTTTCATTTAACCATTCTACAGCCACATTTATATCATCAAAAGTTTTTCGAATAAGTGGTTTTCCGTTCTTTAATTCAACTTTATGATAAGAAATAGTTTGATTTGGTTCTGCTTCTATTATCGAAACATATTTCGTTTGACCAGCTTCGGAAAAGCTATAACACAAAGGCGAAGAACTGTACACAACAGGCTTTTCTTTCGTTCCGATGTTCTTAAAACCATGCAAATGCCCAAGCGCTGTATATTGAATTTGAGGCGGAATAGCTTCTGAAAAAATCATATCTGCATTTCCAATTTTAATCGGTTTTTCGCCTTCTGGTTCTTCTAAGATTTCAGCACCTTTTTGATTCATATACAAATGCGCCATCAACAAATTAACTCCATTTTCGTCACAATATTCATTCGCAATATTTTTCCAATTTGTCGCTAAAACTTCATTCAAAGCTTCTTCTTTATTCTCTCCAAAATATTGTTTCAGACGGATTTCGTTTGCATAAGGCGTATGAATAATTCGAATCGGAAAATTGAAAGAATTTAATTTCAATTCAATCATTCCTTCTACAGATTTCGAAATTTTGAAATCATTTAATTCAAATTCCTGAATTTTTGCATTTGGATAACCAATCAAAATAATTCCACATTCACGTGCCAACGGATCTGGCGCATCAATCAAACTTGGAGAATCGTGATTACCAGAAATCGCTACAACAGGACGTTTTCCGTTATTCGAAAGTCTTTTTAATGTTTTATAAAATAATTCTACAGCTTCTACACTTGGATTAAAATTATCAAATAAATCGCCCGCAATAAGTACCAAATCGACTTGTTGTTGATCTGCAATTTCGACAATTTCATTCATCACTAAAACTTGTTCTTCTAATCGCGAAAAACTATCTAATTTTTTACCCAAATGCCAATCGGCTGTATGTAGAATTTTTATCATTATTCTTCCGTTTCTGGTTTATTTTTATCGTTAAATTGCTGATTAATTGCTTTCAATCGAGCTTTTCGTTCGGCCTCAGCTTCTTGCGCTTTACGCTTCTTTTGATCTAACTTTTTCTTGTGCGCTTTTTTATTTGCGTCTGTATTTCTACTCATTTCTATTTGGTTTAAAATTAATTATTCTCCACGCCAAATGATGTCGCAAAGTTAGATTAAATGATAAAGAATTGTAAAACTTTTGTCTAACTAAATTGAAATTATTAACTTGGGTAGAAAGTAATCGAATTTATTAATTTTAAAACATTTATAATGGGAAAAGGCGATAAAAAATCGAGAAGAGGAAAAATTGTGAATGGCTCTTATGGTGTAAAACGTCTGAGACATAAGTATTATTATGAGGAAGATGTGGTTGAAGAAAAACCAACCAAAAAAGCTAAAAAGTAATTTTTTTGAAGCTGAAAATCACGATTGATTTTCAGCTTTTTTATTTTATTGAATTTTTAGACATTCTAACAAAAGTCATTGAATACAAAATCAACAACCTCATTATATTTGCCGAAACAAAAATAACATGAAAGCAATTTTATTTGCCTTATTTCTATTATTGAATACTACAATTTTTGCTCAATCTCTTGAAATAAAATCACCGAATGAACTTCCTAAAAATGATCAACGTACAAAGATATTTTTAGGAGGAACGATTGATATGGGAAATTCTGAAGATTGGCAAGCGAAAGTTTCAAAAGAACTGAAAAATGAAAAAGTCATCCTGCTAAATCCTCGTCGTGATGATTGGAATACTGCTTGGAAGCCTGTGAAAGAAGAGCCCGAATTTCGCAAACAAGTGGAGTGGGAATTGAATGCATTGGAAAAAGCAGACTATATTATTATGTTTTTTGGAAAAGATTCTAAAAGTCCGATTAGTTTGTTGGAAATGGGATTGTATGCAAAAAGTGGAAAACTTTTGGTGATTTGTCCAGATGGTTTTTGGCGAAAAGGGAATGTTGATATTACGGCAGAAAAATATGGTGTGAAACAATTTGATTCAATAGAAAATGTGTTGGATTATTTAAAAAATATTCTAAAATAAATAATTAAAAAAGAGAGATTTAAGTTGAAACATGAAAGGTTTAACATATAATTTTATTTCTCAAAATCTTATTTTAAAAATTTATGTTTTAGCTTTGAAACCGCTTTAATAGTAAGTTTTAGAGATTATGAAACATAATGATTTGGAAATTAATCGGTTGATTGAACGATTAGAATCTTTAGGAATTTTGGTCGAAAAAATCGAGAGTTCTGGTTTTGGTAGTATGTTAAATTTTGAAATGATTTATCAACTTCCTGAACAAAATATTTCTAATGCAATCAATTTTAGACGTTTTGATATACAAGATGTTTATCTTTATTTCAAAGAAGCTGTTAACCAAAAAGGAGATTTACTTTTTATAGAATAAACGAAAAATGCTCAAGAATTTGAGCATTTTTTTATTTCAATTTTTGTAAGTCATTAACCGTATAAAACTTCATATCATTGTTCTTTACAAACTTGCAAATCTCTTCTAAGGTTTTAAATTCAGTTTCATAATTATTAGTTGCTTTTGCAACTGTTTTATGCGCATAAAAAACGACTATCTTATTGTTATCCTTTGCGTATTGCAACAACGAAATAAAATAAGGTACACTAAAATGCGCGTAACTATTATCGATTCCTAAACCAAAAAATAACGGTTTATTTTGATAATAACAGTTCTGAAAATTAGGCGCTTCGTTTCCATAAGTTGTTCCTCTTAATGTTTTAAAATGATTGAAAAGTAATTGATCCGATTCTACACTTCGATCGCCATAAGGATAAGAAAAATCGGTTACATCAAGACCTTTGTTTTTCATCAAAGTTAGCATTGGAGCGATTTCTTTATCAATAAATTCTTTTCCTCCAAATTCTTTTATATACTTTGTTGTATGAACGTGATTTAAACCATGCGCAGCAATCTCATTTCCGTTTTGTTGCAGATAAGTTAACTCACGTATTTGACTCTCCGAAAGCTTATCAAAATGCGTTACATAGAACGTTCCTTTCCAATTGTATTGTTTCAATTTTATATTCGCATTGAACCATTCGTCCACATAATCATCATCAAACGTAAGCACCACTCCTGCTCTATTTGTAGATTTTTTTGGTTCTTTTATCGCATCTTCTTCGTGTGTACAGCTATTCAACACAAAAATTGAAATTAAGCAAATAAAATAATAATTAAGTTTTAGCATTCTATATCAGTAAGTTTTAGTACTTAAATATATCGAAAAAGTAACTGCTAAATGAAAAATTTTTAAAATTAAGCAAATTTTAATTTTAGATGATTTTGAAGTTTTTTAAAACAAAAAAAAACCACTCAAAATTGAGTGGTTTAGAAAATACTATATTGTAATTTATATCTGCTGATACATAAAGTTTTCACCTAGATAAACGCGACGAACATCTTCATCATTCGCTAACTCTTCAGGCGAACCTTCTTTCAAGATTTTACCTTCGAACATAATATATGTTTTATCGGTAATTGCAAGCGTTTGCGAAACATTGTGATCAGTAATTAAGATTCCGATATTTTTATCTTTTAACGAACGTACAATCTTCTGAATATCCTCAACCGCAATTGGGTCAACTCCAGCAAAAGGCTCATCTAATAAAATGAAATTAGGTTCTGTTGCCAAACAACGCGCAATTTCGCAACGACGACGCTCACCTCCAGAAAGTAAATCTCCACGGTTTTTACGAACATGTTCCAATGAGAACTCTTCAATCAAAGCATCTGTACGCATTTGTTGTTCTTTTTTCGAATGTTTCGTGAATTGTAAAACTGATTTGATATTATCTTCTACAGAAAGTTTACGAAAAACAGAGGCTTCTTGCGCCAAATATCCAATACCTTTTTGCGCACGTTTGTACATCGCATCATTTGTGATATCTTGTTTATCTAAAAAAACTTTTCCTTGCGTAGCCTTTACCAAACCAACAATCATGTAGAAAGAAGTCGTTTTACCAGCACCATTTGGCCCTAATAATCCAATAATTTCTCCTTGTTCTACTTGAAAAGACACATTTTTTACGACGTGTTTTTTACCGTAATCTTTTACTAAATTCTGACCTTTTAATACAATTCCCATATCGCTTCAAAGATAGGATTTTTGTTATTTAATCGAGTTAATAATATCATATTTTGTGATGATATGATATTTTCCGTTTTCTAATTCTATTAAAACAGCTTGATTATCCTTTGTAATTAACTTCGAAACTTCTTCGATAGATGTTCCCGCTTTTACGACTGGATAAGGTTTTCCCATGATTTCGTGAACAGGTTTTTCAGCAACATTTCTATCTTCTAAAAATGCTTGAAACAAATCTGATTCATCCAAAGAACCAACAATTCCATTCACGTCCGTTACTGGAATTTGAGAAATTTTGAAACGACGCATACGATCAATTGCATGAGAGGCCAATTCCTCTGTACGAACCGTAACCAAAGGCTTATCGACATGTTCTTTGATTAAATCTACAGCCGTTTTGATTTCTTCGTCCAAATATCCTCTATCACGCATCCAATCATCATTAAAGATTTTTCCTACGTAACGAGAACCTGAATCGTGGAATAAAACCACTACAACATCATCTGGTCCGAATTCGTCTTTCATTTGCAACAACCCTTTGATCGCAGATCCCGAAGACATTCCGACAAACAAACCTTCTTCTAAAGCTAAACGACGCGTATAAACCGCTGCATCTTTATCAGTCACTTTTGTAAATCCATCAATGATATCAAAATCGACATTTTCTGGTAAAATATCTTCACCAATTCCTTCTGTTACATAAGAATACACTTCATTTTCGTCGAAAATTCCGGTTTCTTTATATTTTTTGAAAACTGATCCATACGTATCAACTCCCCAAATTTTAATGTTAGGATTTTTTTCTTTTAAGTATTTTCCAACACCTGAAATTGTTCCTCCAGTTCCAACTCCAACAATAAAATGCGTTACTTTTCCTTCTGTTTGTTCCCAAATTTCTGGTCCAGTTTGTTCATAATTCGCTTGTGCATTCGATGGATTATCATATTGATTTACATACCAACCATTCGGTGTTTCTTGAGCCAAACGTTTAGAAACTGAATAATAAGAACGTGGATCATCTGGCTCAACATCCGTAGGACAAACCACAACTTTCGCACCAACAGCGCGCAAAATATCCATTTTCTCTTTCGATTGTTTGTCTGTAATCACACAAATTAATTTGTAACCTTTGATCACAGCAGCCAAAGCCAATCCCATTCCTGTGTTACCAGAAGTACCTTCGATAATTGTACCTCCTGGAACTAAACGACCATCTTTTTCGGCATCTTCAACCATTTTTAACGCCATACGATCTTTACAAGAATGACCAGGGTTAAAATATTCAACTTTTGCTAAAACTGTACATGGTAAATCCTTTGTAATCTTATTAATTTTAACCAAAGGTGTATTCCCAATCGTTTCTAATATATTGTTTGCGAATTTCATTTTTTTCTAACTTTTAAATTAAAACATTAAATTTTATCTAAAATTAATAGCTTTTGCAGGTGTAATTTTAGATATCATATACGAAGGCAAAAGTAATACAATTGCACAAACTAATAACGCTCCTGCATTTAATAAAACAATTGTGCCAAAGTCTAAATAGACTGGAGCTGTTGATAAATAATAGTTTTCTGCTGGAAGTTTTATAATTCCGAAATATTTCTGAATGAATAATAATCCAAGTCCAATTACATTTCCAGCAATTAATCCTGGTAACATGATAAATAATGCGTAATTGATGAATAATTTTCGGATTCGCCAATTTGTCGCACCAAATGCTTTTAAAATTCCGATTGAATGTGTTCGTTCTAAAATTAATATCAATAAAACCATCACCATATTAATCACCACCACAAAAAGCATGATAAAAAGAATAATGACAATATTTTTGTCGAAAATCGAAATCCAATCATTAATCTGAGCAAAAGATGCTGTTGCTGATTCTGCATACAAATTATATGGAATATTTTCTTGCACACGCTTTGCAACTGGATCAATATTTTCGACATCATTTACAAATAGTTCGAAACCACCAACAGTTGTCGAATCCCAACGATTAAGGCGTTGCACATGTTTAATATCACCAAACATAATTTGATCGTCAAAATTTTTGATATCAGTTTTGAACAATCCAGAAATGGTAAATCGACGATAAATAGGCTTTGTATCTTCTTGAATAAAATACATCACAAACGAACTATCAACATCCAATTTCATTTCGTCCGCAATCTTTTTAGATAATAAAACCTCATCCATTATCGAATCTTTATTGATTCGAGGAAAATGTCCTTTTACCATAAATTTTTCGAAACGAACCGAATCATAATCTGTTCCAACTCCTTTGAACACCACACCACTAAAGTTTTCATCCGTTCGGATAACACCACTTTTATTGGCAATTGCTTGTACATGTTCTATTTCTGGAATCGATTTAAACTTTGGATAAAAAGCTTGATGAAGTGATAATGAATCGGAATTTAATGACGTATTACTATTATAGTTTCTAATCGTAATATGACCATTAAAATCGGCCAATTTTTCTTTGATTGCCATTCTTGCTCCAACACCAGTCGAAATTGTCACCAAAGAAACAATCAACCCTAATGCTACCGCAATTTGACCTACTCGAATAATAATACTCGATAAGTTATTTTTAGTATTTTTACCAAGCGCAATTTTTTTTGAAAACCACCAAGAAAAACTCAAATTATATATTTTTTATAAGATTAAAACTAACTTTAAGCTTTAAATTCGCCTAAATTCAAATGATTCAAAACGAAATGAAAAACTTTGTCAAATATACATCAATTGGTTTACTTAGTTCAGTTATTTTTTTCGGCTTTTCTACTCCAATTTTAGCTCAAAATAATACATCAAAAACGATAGAAAATCATTCAACTATTCTTGTTGGAGCAGAAAATACAACTAACTATCTTTCGAAATTGAAAGGTAAAAAAGTTGGATTAGTTTCTAATCAAACAGGCATTGCAACAATTAATGGAACAACGATGCATACAGTTGATTTGTTACTAAAAAATAACATCAATGTGGTTAAACTTTATTCGCCAGAACACGGCTTTAGAGGAGATGCTGATGCTGGTGCAAAAATAAAATCTGGTATTGATACAAAAACTAACTTGCCAATTATTTCTCTTTATGGTGACAATAAAAAACCGAAAGCAAATCAGATTACCGATGTAGATGTTTTGGTTTTTGATATGCAAGATGTTGGCGCACGTTTTTACACATACATTTCTACTTTGCATTATGTTTTGGAGGCTGCGGCTGAAAATGGCAAGAAAGTAATTGTGTTGGACAGACCAAATCCAAACGGACATTATGTGGACGGACCTGTAATGAAAAACGAGTACAAATCATTTGTTGGAATGCACAATGTTCCGATTGTTTATGGAATGACGATTGGCGAATATGCGCAAATGATCAACGGTGAAGGTTGGTTAGCAAATGGTATAAAAGCAGATTTGGAAATTATTCCATTGATCAATTATACTCATCAATCCAAGTACAATTTACCAGTAAAACCATCGCCTAATTTACCAAATGCACATGCGATAAATTTATACCCAAGTACGTGTTTGTTTGAAGGGACAAACGTAAACGAAGGTCGTGGAACAGATATTCAGTTTCAGGTTTATGGTTCACCATTCTTAAAAAATATGCCTTATCAATATACGCCAACTTCAAAACCTGGTGCAACAAGTCCAAAATTTAAAGATGAAGTTTGTTACGGTGAGGATTTATCAGATGTTCCGTATCAATCTTCCATCAATTTGAAATGGTTAATCAATGCATATAAAAACAATACGAAGCAACCTTTTTGGACGATGAATGGTAAAAAATTGTGGATTGATCAACTTTCTGGAACAGATGAATTGCGTAAACAAATAGAAGCAGGTTTATCAGAAGAAGAAATAAAAGCAACTTGGCAAAAAGATTTGGAGGCTTTTATGAAGATAAGAGCAAAATATTTGATTTATAATTAAATTAATGCAAGTTAAAAGAAGCGTTCTTCAAAAACTGTCTACAAATGAATTAAATTCTTACATCAAAGATGATTCTAGATTTGTTCCTGAAGCAATAGAAATGGCTTTCGAAATTTTAAAAAATGAACGAAATATTCAGTTTTCTGAAATTGAAACAACTCGAATTAAAAATTTAATTTCATCTAAAATTATTTATTACGAAAAAGAAGAAAAGAAAAATTCTTTCGAACCTAATTTAGTTGAAGATATTGAGGAAAATAATGAGGTTCCGAAACTTCATACTAAAACTGAAATTGTTTTTCATTCAAGCGTATTTTTTTCTTTTATTGGAGCTGTATTATTGTATAAAAATCTAAAAAAAATTAAAGACATAATGCTCTTTCATTATGTTATTTTAGTTCTTTTTAGCCTTTTAATGTTAGTTTTTGATTATCATTTATACGAATATATAGTTAATCATCAAGAAGAATTATCACATATTAAATATAAACGTTTTGGTAATTTCGGGATATTTATAACAATTCGTGGAATAGCAAATTTGATTCTTATTAGTTTAATATGGAATTACTTTTTTGGAAAAGATTTTAAGTATAGAGAATTAAAATAATATAAAAACGGAAGCCAAATTTGACTTCCGTTTTTTACGTATTAGAATGATTATTTTTCTCCGACAACTGCAGAAATAGATTCACCCAATTCTTTTACTTTATCATATAATTTTGTAGAACCTTTTTCAAACTCTATCGAAATTTTTCCTTCACGTGCCTTTATTTCTAAAGATTCTCCTTCTCGCCAAACATAGTTTTTTCCTTCAGTCGTTGGCTTTCCAAAAGCTTTCTCTATTTCATTTATTGCAGCTTTAGATTTTGGTTTATCAAAAATTGCCGAATACGAATAAACTTCGTTACTATCGCTCACACTAACCGAAACATTAGAATGAGTTGTTGATCCTGAAGATTTGGCAACTGCGTGCGATTTTGCTGTTTGTCCGTTGCAAGCTAAAGCTGTTAAAGTTATTACTATAAATAATGTCTTTTTCATATTTTTATTTTTTATAAAATTCTGAAAAAGATTAATTTGCGGAGGTTAATGAACGGTTAACGAAGCGTTAATACAAAAAAAGCTACAAAATAATTGTAGCTCATTTTTTAAGTATTCGTATTATTTATATTTTTTGTTGCAAGAATTTTGTCTCCAAGATTTTTAATTTTATCCACAACTTCTCCATTATCCGTACTTTTTTGAATCTCCATTTTGAGCGAATTATCATTCAAAATAATTTCAAAACTTCCTCGTCCAGTCCAGATATAACCAGAGTCTTCTAAAGTTCCTTCACCAAATTCTTTTTCGATTGTTTTCTTTATAATGTCTTTTTTATCCGAATTAAAAGTTCCTTTCATCGAGTAATAAGACTCCGTATTATTCGCTCTCAATTGTGCAAAAACTGAAAGAGTTAACATAAACAGAACAATACTTAAAGATTTTTTCATTTAAGGTTTATTATTAAACGATAAATATCTAAAATTTTCAGCAGAAAAACATCTTATAATTCGTTTAATATTTCAATTGTTAAGAATTCTCCCGTCATCGAATCAAAAGAGAATAAACAATTTAAACGACTATAATCATTTGCTAAACGATTTGGATCATTATTAATAATTCTTTGATAATCATTACTTTTACGAACTTGTGTTTCATCAATATTTCGATTCAAATCAAAAATATTTTGACCTTCATACACCTTACAAATTGGATTTGGAGAAAGATAAAATTTAATCGAACTAATCATTTCATCAACAATTTTCACCGAAATTCCATGCTGTTTGTACAACATAATTTTTCCTTGAGGAATATTTTGCTCTGAAATATCAGATTCAAATTCAGTTTGAAATGATTGAAATAATTCATCATTTGCCGATTTTCCGATCAAAGAAAAATACTGATTTGGATTGGCTTGAAATAAGTTTGTCATATTGTATAGAATTGATTTCATAAAAAAACCTTTCCAAAAATAGAAAGGTTTTGATTAATTATTGAGTTAAAAATCTTAGTTTTCTTTCAAATAAACTCCATCAGCTTCAAAATTATATTGCAACTGAGGTTTTGTAATTTTCGCAATTTCTTCTTTCGATTGTCCTGCATCTTCTGCATAATGGCGTAATTTTTCAACAGAAATTTCACTAACAAAAGCTTTTCCATGCACGACAACATTCGCTTTTTCACCATCTAAAGGCATAAAAAATCCATAATCTTTGAAACGCACAAACGACTGTTCATTGCCTTTTCCAAGATCAACTTTCATCCAACAACCTTTCTTTTTACAAACAGATTCTATTGTCGAAACAAACTGAACATTTTCCAAAGAATCACCACTTTTCATGTTATCGTATAACTTTCCAAGTTCGCTTTTCGTCAATGTATTTTTGATATCAAACGATTCTCCATACACTTGATACGCGTATAAATCGTCTATTTTAGCCGTTCCGTTATCTAAAATTTTTGATTGAACTTTCGAAGCTTTTTCAGTTTTAGCTTTCGTTTCTTTTTTTGTTTGTGCATTTGTTGTCAACACAAAACAAGTTAAAGCACAAAGAGTTAAAATATATTTTTTCATAAGAGTCTTATTTAGTTCAAATTTAAATAATTGTCCATTAACAATTTTATATTTGGATATGAATTTTCTAATAATTGAGGAATTTCATTCTCTTTTTTCCATTCAACCGATTCAATTCCTTCCTCAGTTTGCGGCAAAGGCAATTCAACACCGTCATAAAAAACTTCGAACCAAAATGTTTCTTTGATAATATATTCTCTCAAAAAATAAATGTGAAAAGTAGGCATCAAAAATCGTTTCAACTCTAAATTTGTCAAACTACATTCTTCTTCAATTTCGCGAATTGCAGATTCTTCTCTCGATTCTCCTTTCTCCATTTTACCTTTTGGCAAATCCCATTTCCCAAGTCTGAAAATGAACAAATAATCGTCTTGCGGATTACGAACAATTCCGCCCGCGGCTTGAATATGTTTGTAATATTTTAAGAATTTCGTCCAAACAACATCAATATCTTCACTAAAAATATTGACTAAAGCGGCTGCTTTTGATGATAATAAATGAAAAGATTCATCAAATTGAGCTTCATTTTGAAACAAAATATTTTTTGCTTCAGGATTAGATTGGTTGCTGAAAGTTAACAAACTTTCATTAAAAAAAACTTTGTACATTTGAACGATTTGTTACAAATTTATAAAAAACTCACAAGGATATGAAGGTAAATACAAATAAAGTCCGTTTTGCAAAAAATCAACAAGAAGCATACACTTTTTTGTTGGATATGAAGAATTATGAGCAACTGATGCCAGAGGATACAAAATCGTTTGAAATTCATGAATCTGGAAAAGGATTTACGGTTGGTGTTGGTGCTTTGCCAAAGGTTGGAATGCGTTTAAAAGAGACAGTTGAGCCATCGAAAATTGTTTTCGAATCTCCTGCACCTGCTTTTGAATATACTTTGACAATTTCTATTGATGCAGTTGACGATAATTCGTCTGATGTTTCGTTAGATTTTGATGGAAATTTCAATATGATGATCGAAATGATGGCAAAAAAACCATTAACATCTTTCATTGAAACTATTGCAGAAAATTTAGGAAAAATAGGCTAAGACTATTTTTCGATAAATAAAATTCCTAAAACTGTTAAATAAACTTTATATTTTAAAGTTATTTAGCAGTTTTTTTATCTAAATTATTTTTTATGAAACACTTTTATTCAAAAATAATTCTCCTACTCTTTTTTACTTTTACACTAAATAGTTTTTTATTTGGTCAATATATTCTGGTAGATACATCTTTATCGAAAGAAGAATTAATTGATAAATTTATTGGAACAAACACAGGTTGTATTACTATTTCTAATATTAATATTTCTGGATACAATAGATCTTATGATGAAATAAGCTATGGTTATTTTACAAAAGGAACTAGTAATTTTGATCTTTCCGAAGGAATTATTTTATCTACTGGAAAAGCAAAAGCTGCTGAAGGTCCAAATGCTACTTTACAAAGTTTTTATGGAATTAATTGGGGAGGAGATCAAGACTTAATTGATATTTTGATACAATCTAATTTA
This sequence comes from Empedobacter sp. UBA5036, assembly GCF_002415215.1. NCBI lineage: Bacteria > Pseudomonadati > Bacteroidota > Flavobacteriia > Flavobacteriales > Weeksellaceae > Empedobacter > Empedobacter sp. UBA5036. Next base: position 7,682 of record NZ_DICC01000074.1, on the reverse strand, counting down.
CCTCATGACAAAATTTTAAATGCTACATCTCTCGAATTTGATTTTGTATCAAACCTTACAACAGATCAAATTAGTTTCGAGTACATGTTTCTTTCAGAAGAATATCGAATTGATAATTGTGATTATTCTGATGCTTTTGCCTTCTTAATCAAAAAAGCAGATAATTCTGAACCTTATCAAAACATTGCATTAATTCCAAATACAACTATTCCTGTAACAACTAAAACAATTAATGGAGCAGATAGATGTAAAAGTTTCCAAGAATATTTTGGAGGGTTTAATTCTAGGAATAGTCCAACAAATTTCAATGGACAAACAAAAGTTTTGAAAGCAAATGCACAAATTGTAGCAGGCGTAAAATACCACATAAAATTGGTAATTGCTGACCATGGAGATAGTTATGGCCTTTATGATTCTGCTGTTTTCTTGAAAGCTGGAAGTTTTGTAGGATCAAAAAGTTTAGGTTCTGATGTTGTATTATGTCCTGGAAAATCTGAAACAATAGATGCGACAACTACAAATGCTACAGCTTATAAATGGTACAAAGATGGTGTGGAAATTAGTGGTGAAACAAATGCAACATTAGTGGTAAATGAAACAGGTTATTACGAAGTAGAAATCACATTGAATACTGGTTGTTCTTTGAAAGGTCATATTAATGTTTCTGTACAAGAAGAACCGCAAATTTATCAAGATCGTTTTTCTATTTGTGATGATGATTTAGATGGAAAAACACAAATAAATTTAGACGAATATACTGATCGAATTGTAGAAGATTATTATTCTGCTCATCAAGTGAAATATTTTGATACCGAACAAGATGCTAAAGATAATATTTCTGCAGGAATAACGAATTTTGAACTAAATGGAATTCAGACATCTAAAGAAGTTTGGATTCGTGTTCAAATCGGGACTTGTGATCCAGTTATAAAAAAAATTACTTTTACATTAAATAATCTAAGTATTGCAAACATAATTCCTCCAATAGAAATTTGTGACGAGGATTTAAGTAACGATGAAGAAATTGTTTTATCCGATTATATTGATGACTTGATTACGAATATATACGGATCTCCAACTTATTATTTAAGCGAAGCTGATGCAAAAAATAGTCGAAATGCAATCAGCGCGACACAAATAATAAATTCAGATCAAACATTTTGGGTAAGATTTAAACAAAATGGTTTATGCGAAAATGTTGCTCCAATTCATTTTATTTTCAAACAATCTGGAAAATCATCAACCTTAAAAGATGTTACAATTTGCAAAGGAACAACGACTACTTTGGATGCAAGTACAGGATTTGACACTTACGAATGGTTGCATAATGGTAATAAAAATCAATCTATTACAAATGTTTCTGTTGGAACTTATTATGTAAAATTAGGATTAAATGGTTGTTTTTATACCCAAGAAGTAAAAGTTATTGAAGCCGAAGATCCAATTATTCAATCCATCGAAATTCAAGGTTCTACGGTGACTATAAAAGTTACTGGATCTACACCGCCATATCTGTATTCGTTGGATAATGGTGCTTTTCAATCTTCCAATATCTTCACAAATGTAACTTTAGGAATTCATACAGTTTATGTAAAATCTGCGGCTAATTGTACGCCTATTTCGAAAGAATTTTCGCTGATTAAACTAATCAATTTTATTTCTCCAAATGGTGATGGTAAAAATGATGTGTTGGATTATTCTCAATTAAAAAGTAAAATCAATCCGAAATTTGTCATTTATAATCGAAAAGGAAAATTATTATTTACAGGTTCTGAAGCTAATAATTATACATGGGATGGAAAACTGAATGGGCAAACACTTCCTTCTGATAGTTATTGGTATATTATCGAATGGACTGAACCAAATTCAACTCAAACTCAAAAATTTGAAGATTGGATTTTATTAAAAAGTACTTATTAATGAATAATTGGATAAATTTTCCTAAAAAGGATTTGATGCTCGAAATTTATTTTTCTGAACAAAATATGGAGGACAAAACTTTATTATTTTGGAATCAAATTAAAATTTCTCCTGAAATATGGAAATGTGATGATGTTATTGAGGATAATTTTTGGGTAGTTGCTGTATACGAAAATTATTTGATTTGGTACAATGATATTGAAGAAGGTTTTAATGTTTCGAGATTCAAAATTAAAGGTGAAATAGTAGAATATAACGCTTCTAAAGATGAATTAAATTTCGCAATTAAAGCACTTAAAAATAAAATCGAATCTATTTAAAACAAAAAACCAGAAGATTAACTTCTGGTTTTTTTGTGATATATAATTTCAAATGATTAGCTCATTGATTTTTCGAAACGCTTACGATCTACTTCTTTTAAGTGAATTTTACGTAAACGGATGAAATTTGGAGTTACCTCGATACATTCATCAGCTTGGATATATTCCATACATTCTTCCAAAGTCATTTCTGTTTTTGGAGCGATAGAAGATGAATCATCTTTACCAGCTGCACGGATATTGTTTAATTTTTTAGCTTCAACAACATTTACTACTAAATCATTGTTACGAGAATGCTCTCCGATAATCATTCCTTCGTAAACTTCTTCACCTGGCTCGATAAAGAATTTTCCACGATCTTGTAATTTATCAATAGAATAAGGAGTTGATGTACCTTGATCTTTCGAAATAATTACACCTGCAGAACGACCAGCGATTGCTCCTTTGAATGGTTTATATTCTAAGAAAGTGTGTGCCATTACAGCTTCACCAGCAGTAGAAGTTAACATTTGAGAACGTAATCCGATTAATCCACGAGATGGAATTTCGAATTCTAAGTGTTGCATTCCTTCTTTCGCCTCCATAACTAATAAATCACCCTTACGTTGAGTTACTAAGTCGATTGCTTTAGAAGAATAATCATCTGGAACATCAATTACTAATGTTTCATATGGTTCACATTTTACACCATCAATTTCTTTTAAGATTACTTGTGGCTGACCAACTGTCAACTCATAACCTTCGCGACGCATCGTTTCGATTAATACAGATAAGTGCATGATACCACGTCCGTAAACTAATTGTGTATTAGAATCTTCTGTTGGTTCTACACGTAAAGCTAAGTTACGCTCTAACTCATCTTCTAAACGCTCTACTAAGTGACGAGAAGTAACAAATTTACCATCTTTACCAAAGAATGGAGAGTTGTTAATTCCGAAAGACATATTCATTGTAGGCTCGTCGATATGCATAACCGGTAATGCTTCTGGATTTTCTGGATCTGCAATTGTATCTCCAATTTGGAAACCATCGATACCAACAACAGCACAAATATCACCCGCTTTTACCTCAGTAGCTTTTATTTTACCTAAACCAGCAAATGTATATAATTCTTTGATTTTATGTTTTTTGAACGTTCCATCAGGTTTTGTTAAAGCAACCCAATCCCCTTCTTTAATAACACCACGGCTTACTTTACCAACTGCAATACGTCCTAAGAATTTAGAATAATCTAAAGATGTAATTTGCATTTGTAAAGAACCTTCGTAAGCTTCTGGAGCAGGAACATGTTCAAGAATACCATCCATTAATGGAGAAATATCGTCTACACGTACATTTTCTGTATTGAACCATCCTTGTTTAGATGAACCATAGAATGCTGGGAATTCCAATTGCTCTTCTGTTGCATCTAAGTTGAAGAATAATTCGAAAACTTTGTCATATACCTCATCAGGACGACAGTTTTCTTTGTCAACTTTGTTAATTACAACTAATGGTTTTAATCCTAATTCTAATGCTTTACTCAAAACAAAACGCGTTTGTGGCATTGGTCCTTCGAAAGCATCAACTAATAAGATAACCCCATCAGCCATTTTCAATACACGCTCAACTTCTCCACCGAAATCCGCGTGACCAGGAGTGTCAATCACATTGATTTTTATACCTTTGTAATCTACCGAAGCATTTTTAGAAAAGATCGTAATCCCTCTCTCACGCTCGATATCATTGTTATCCATGATTAATTCACCAGACTCTTGGTTTTCTCTAAAAACGTTTCCGCTGTGAAGAATTTTGTCAACCAATGTAGTTTTACCGTGGTCAACGTGTGCGATAATCGCAATATTTCTAATGTTTTGCATCCTTGAAATTTATGGGTGCGAATTTACGATAAATTATTTTTAATTACTATAGATTTTATTTAATTTAATGAAATCGCAACAAACGCATGTTATTTATCTTTTTTTATTACCAAAAGGGTTGTATGATATGCCAAAGTTGAAATAGAAAGATGACTTTGGTTTATACTCGTATATATAGTCATTAAATGATTCATTTTTTTCAAATATTCTTCCAGTAGGAATGCTACGTAGCCCTGTTTTTACAGTACCAATAAAATCACCAATTCTATGTTCATACATTACACCACTATTAATTTCTGTTTGTCTAAATTCAAATGTTTTATTCGATTGGTCAAAATAGAATGATGTAACATCCATTTCACTACCAAGAGAAAATCGACCATTATTAAATACATTTTTTTTCATCATTACTCTTTTTGGGAGTATGATATCGGCTATCCAACCATTTTTAAATTTATGCTCATAAGAAATAATTGGAAATGTAGGTACTTGCGAACTTGGGTCTATAATTACAGCTAAACCTAAAAGTAATTTAGTTCTTTCGTTTGCTGTAATCATTATACTACCTGTTAGTAAACCACGGAATCTTTCAAAACTATTTTCGTTTCCATCAACTGATGCAGTAGCAGAATAAATAGCTGTTTTTTTCCATAATTTAGAAATATGACTTGCAGTTACGGCTTCTGAATGATAATGAAAGTTTTGTTTCGTTTCGTTCATAGTAGAACTAAGGTTATCTATATTTGCTGTAGTGTACTTATAATTAAGTGCTGTAGATATTGTCCATTTTTCTTTTTTGAAAAAATACAAATTAGCATTTGCCTTTATTTGTTGAAAGTTTTTCACTTTACTTTCTGGTAAATTAAAGTTGCTATCCTCTAACTTTTGAGAAAATTTATAAGGTGTAAGATTTGTATATTCTACATTAAGTACACGAGTAAAGGGGAATTTATCTGCAACAAAAGCGACAGCTCTTTTTTGAACACTATCCTTTTTTTGAGCGAATGATAAAGTTGAAAGTAAAAGCAATAAACATGTAATTGCTTTTTGTTTTATTGAATACATTAATTTTTATTTGATTTCGTGAATACTCGATTGAAAAAAATTGAAGACAAATACTTTGTCATAAATCTTACTGATATTGTGTTCTTCTATCGTTTTTAAAATTGACTTTAAAGTTGTATCTAACTTGTCATTTACAAGAACAAACCAAGATTCTTTGTTTCTATTTATAGAAATTGTTTCGTTATTTCTAAGATTAGAAATATCCATTAATTTCACTTCTTTAATAATTTCATTTTTTTCAATAATACAAAAATCATGATGTATACAATCTACAATTTCTAATGTCGGATCGTAGCATTGAATAAAACGATTAAGATCTGTTATTTGAATAATTTTATCTTCTTTTTCTGTTGCAGAAAAATCTAGAAGATTTAATTTATTTACCCAATGATTAAAATTTTTCACACTCATACTTATTTATATTTTGTAAAATGAATGGCTAAGAAAAGTATAAAAAAATGGTTTTAATAGTTTTTTATACCAACACTAGATTTTTTTATACCAACCAGAAAAAAAAAGAAGAAGTATAATAAAAACAATGGTTTGTATAAACTTTAATAATGGAATAGATTTATCAATTACCTTTGTTATAGATAAGATTTTTTATAAAAATGAATTCATTGTTACCTCAATCAAAAAATCAAAAAATTATAAATTTTCTAGTAGATAAAAAGTTTAGATTTTCTCGTCATTTGCTTTTTATTGCTGGATTTTTATTAGTGATATACAGTTCTGCATTTGTATCTAATTATTATGGTATCTATAGATATTATGTTATTCTTTTACTGTTTGTCGTATTTGTATTAAAAACATACATCAATATTTATATATTGGTTCCAAAGTTTTTTTTTAAAGGTTACTATATTTTATATCTATTACTATTAACAATTTTAGTTTATGTGGGTATAAATATTATTGGTCAATCATTAGATGTGTTTTTTGGAAAGTATAGAATAGCAAGTCCTAGACTATTTGGTGAAAATATAAGAAGAGGTTATGAAGGGCTTATAGTTGTTGTGCCAATTATTATGATGACTACAACATTAAAGCTTTTTCAGAAATGGATTGAAGATAGTAGGCAAATATCTGAATTAAAAAATTTGACATTTTCAATGGAGATAAATGAATTAAAAAATCAAATCAACCCACATTTTTTATTCAATATGTTGAATAACGTAAAAGCATTAATCAGAAAAGATCCTGAAGTAGCAACAGAAGTTATCATGAAACTTTCAGATTTTTTAAGATACCAACTATATGAGAATAATGAGGAAAAAACACCTGTTTCCTCAGAATTGAAATTTTTAGCTAATTTTTTAGATTTAGAGAAAATTCGTCAAGAAAATTTAAATGTAGTTATAGAGGCTGAAGCGAATAAAAGCGAATTAAACTCGACATATATTCCGCCTAATTTATTTACAACATTTGTAGAAAATGCCATAAAGCATAGTGTAAATTTAAATGATGAGTCAACTTATATAAAAATTGAAATTGCGATAAGTAATGATCAATTACATTTTGTTTGTAAAAATTCAATAGATCCAAATTATATAATTCCAAATAATAAATTTAAAGGCTTAGGACTTCCTAATATCACCAGAAGGTTAGAACTTTTATATGAAAAAACGTATTCTTTAAAAATTAATGCGACAAATGAAGAGTATTGTGTAAACCTAATAATTCCGATATGAATTGTATTATAATTGATGATGAACCTTTGGCAAGAGAAGAAATGGAATTGCTAATTAAAGAAGTTTCCGAATTAGAAATTATTGGAAAATTTTCTAATGCAATGTTAGCATCAAAATTTCTAGAAACAACAGTGCCAGCTATTATCTTTCTTGATATTGAAATGCCTTTTGTAAATGGATTAGAGTTTGCAAAGAGTATCCCTAAAAATAGCCTAATAATTTTTACGACGGCTTATTCTCAGTATGCAATAGATGGTTATGAGTTAGATGCGATAGATTACTTGTTAAAACCAATAGATAAAAACCGTTTAGCGAAGGCTGTGACGAAAGCTGTGTTTTATCATCATCTTCTTTTTAATAAAGTGGAGGAAAATACAATAGAAGAAAATGACGATAATTATTTATTTATAAAAGCAGATCGTAAGCAATATAAAATAAGCTTTGCTGAAATTTTATTTATTGAAGGTTTAAAAGATTATGTTGTACTTCATACTAAAACGAAGAAATTAATAACAGCAATGAATTTAAAAACAATTCATCAAAAAATAAATGCAGATCATTTTATACGTGTTAGTAAATCGTATATCGTAAATACACAACATATTAATTCTTTTGATAATCATACAATTTATATTAAAGAATTTGAAATACCAATGGGGGAGACGTATCGTTCAGATTTTATGCTAAAATATTCGATAGGAATATTAGATTAAAGTTTCTAAAAAAGAATAAAATAAAAAAGCCAAACATTTCTGCTTGGCTTCTTGTGACCTGGCTGGGGCTTGAACCTAGGACCCCAACATTAAAAGTGTTGTGCTCTACTATCC
>NZ_DICC01000007.1:45393-69930 GCF_002415215.1 Empedobacter sp. UBA5036 | reverse complement strand
TACTGTTGCCGCCCTTTCGGGTCTGGTCCGTTTCTCAGTACCAGGCTTGCGTTTCACCCTCTCAAGCCCCCTCAAGGTCATCGTCTTGGTGATCCGTTACCTCACCAGCTAACTATGCTAACGCTTGCCTATTCTATGGCGTTAAATCGTTCAAAATCTAAAGTTGCAATTAAATCTGTTATAAAGTATTAAGCCTCCTTTCGAAGGGATTGCCTTTTCAGTGGTGGGATTTGCATACGAGTTTCGCACCCGTGCGCGGATAGCTAGTTCCCGAAAGAACTATACCCCTCGGCTTGCATGTGTTAAGCCTCCCGCTAGCGTTCATCCTGAGCCAGGATCAAACTCTCCATTGTAATTTTTCTTTTGGTATTGCTACCTATGTTTTTACAACTTCGAATTTCCTATAGCTCCATTATTCAAGGATTGACTTCGTTTTATTCGGCTATTTTTTCTTCTGTATATTTTATAATTTCAAATGAACTTCTCATTTAGCAAACCCTCTCGGTATTTGCGATTGCAAAGGTAATACTTATTTTTTAACTAACAAATTTTATTTCGAAAATTTTTAAAGTTTTTATTTTAATAAGTCAATTTTACTTTCGCTCTCAAACCCCTCTCGGAATCGGTTCGCAAAGGTAATACTTATTTCTAAACTCGCAAATTTATTTTTAAATAATTTTTGTCGCTATATAAGTCCCTATGTCAATTTCAATACTACTCGTCTTTCGTATTGAGGTTGCAAATATACGCCTGCATTATTCGTTTTTCCAAACCAACTTTACATTTATTTTACATTCTTCTCTTAAGTGATTGGTATGATGGGAAATATTTTTTGAAATGTTTGACGGATTACGCTAAACGGCAGACGAAATAGAGAGATTTATGTAAAAAATTAATATTTACTTTCATTTTTTTCTTGATAAAAAAACATTTGAGATTAAGAGGAAAAATCATGAGATGATTTTGGGTATTAAAATCAAGACCTCAACAAAAAGGCTAAAATGAAGCATTCTGCGCGAAAAGATTTAAAAACCTATCGGCTAAATCTTTTTCTTCGCTTCGAACTTTTCATTTATGAACGCCTTTTTATTGAATGGTCGTTTTAAATTTCGTTAAATTAAGATAACTCTTCTTTAATTATTAATAGAATGTAATACTGAAACAAATTCAGTACTACAGAATAAACTTTAGTTTTTACTGCAAAGGATGATTAGACGATGATGGTTTGCTGAATTAAGCAAAGCAACAGCGGATACTTTTGGGTTATCGACTCGGGAGAAATTGTCGCGAAGCGAGAATAACTATTCAAAAAAAGGCATTCAATATATTATTAATCGATGCTTTCGTAATCGTGTTTTTCTGCAATATGATCAATAAAAGATACTTTTCTGAGCTTCGCATTTCGTTTTGGAATAATAGGGTAACCTTTGGCTTCGGCAAATACTTTTGTGAATTTTGCGCCGAAATATAGAATTGTTGCAACATAATAAATCCACAACAAAAGAATAACCAACGAACCTGCCGATCCAAAAATGGTAGAATATTTGGAGTTCGCGATATAAATACCAATTAAATATTTTGCAATAAAGAATAGAATCGCCGTAAAAACAGCTCCTACAAAAGCTGGCTTTGCTTTGATACGTGCATCGGGAAGAATTTTGAAAAGAATATAAAATATCAAAATCGAGATTGAAATACTCAATGTATTATTAAGAAGAATCACTGTGGTCTTCGTCATAATGGTATCGAGTTCGAAAAGACTGAAAATTTCTTCGCCAAATGATACTAAAACACTGTTGAGAATTACCGTTGCGATAAGTACGATTCCAAGCGATAGAATGATAAGAAACGAAAGTCCTCTATTGATCACAAATTTTAACCATGCTCTTCTTGGAACTGCTTCGACACGCCAAATGAGATTGAGGCTATCTTGCATATCGGTAAACATTGTTGTAGAACCAAAAATCAAAATTCCGATACCTATATATAATGCAAGCGAACTATCTCCTGAAATGGTAGAATTTGTGACAAAATTTTGTACAGCTAAAGCGACATCTGGACCAACAATATTTTTAAGCTCATAAAACATTCGGTTTTCGATAGCATCTTTCTTAAAGAATAAACTTGCACTGGAAATTACAATCAGAATTAATGGAGAAAGTGAAAATAATGCGTAATAAGTTAACGAAGCACTCAATTTCATAATTCGGTCTTCACCAAATTCGACAATTGTCTGTTTTAAAATATTAAAGTAAAATTTTAGTTGCTTCATTAAATTGGTTTAGAGATTAAAGATACAAATTCATAAAATCTATAACAAAAAAAAGACCATTCGATGAATGGTCTTTAAAAATATATCTTAAATCTTAGCTTACACTAACATTGTAACAGGATTTTCGATGTACATTCTTAGCGTTTGTAAGAATTGTGCACCTGTTGCTCCGTCTACTGTTCTGTGATCACAAGCTAAAGATAATTTCATTGTGTTACCAACTACAATTTGTCCGTCTTTTACAACTGGTTTTTGAATAATTGAACCAACTGATAAGATACAAGAGTTTGGTTGATTGATAATCGATGTGAATGATTCGATTCCAAACATTCCTAAGTTAGAAACTGAGAAAGTAGATTTGTCCATTTCGTCAGCTTTTAATTTACGATCTCTTGCACGACCTGCATAATCTTTAACCTCAGCAGAAATTTGAGCAAATGATTTTTGATCTGTATTTTTAACAACAGGAACCAATAAACCATCTTCTACAGCTACTGCAACACCAATATTGATATCTCCGTGTTGAATAATTTCTGCATCTGTCCAAGTAGAATTTACAGCTGGATGTTTGCGTAATGCCATAGCACATGCTTTAACAACCATATCGTTGAACGAAATTTTAGTATCTGGAACAGAGTTTAATTGTTTACGCGCTTCGATTGCGTTATCCATATCCAACTCAACATTTAAATAATAATGAGGAGCTGTAAATTTAGATTCAGCCAAACGTTTTGCGATAACTTTTCTCATTTGAGAATTTGGAATCACTTTATCTTCTCCAGAAACAAAAGTTTGAGCAGGTTTAACTGATTCAGATTTTGCTTCCGCTTTTGGTTGAGCAGATGGTTGATAATTTTCGATATCTTTTTTCACTATACGTCCATTATCACCAGAACCTTTCACCTCAGCTAAATTAATTCCTTTATCTTTTGCAATTGTTTTTGCTAATGGAGATGCAAAAATACGATCAGAAGAAGAAGTTTCTTCAACCTTATTATTTACATCTAATTGTACAACTACTGGTTTTTCGTCATCAACAACTTCTGTAGAAGCTGCTGGAGCAGCAACTTTACCTCCGTTTGCTACAATTGCAGAAACATCAGTACCAGCTTCACCAATAATTGCTAAAACAGAATCTACTGGCGCAGGCTCGTTCACTTTAGCACCTTGATATAATAAAACACCATCAAATTCTGATTCGAATTCTTGCACTGCTTTATCTGTTTCAATTTCTGCTAAAATATCACCTTCCGCAACTTGATCTCCAACATTTTTGTGCCAAACAACTACAGTTCCTTCCTCCATTGTATCAGAAAGACGAGGCATTGTAATTACTTCCACATTTGCAGGAATTTCTGCAGCAGGTTTTGCTTCTTCTGTTTTTGTTTCGCTGGGAGTTGATTTTTCTTCTTTAACTTCGGTAGTTGCTTTTGCTCCACCTCCAATTAAACCTGAAATATCTTCTCCTTCATTTCCAATAATTGCTAAAACTTCATCAACATTTGTTGATATACCTTCTGCAACACCTTGATATAATAATACTCCGTCAAATTCTGATTCGAATTCTTGGATTGCTTTATCTGTTTCGATTTCTGCTAAGATATCACCCTCAGCAATTTTATCTCCTACATTTTTGTGCCATTTTACAACAGTTCCTTCTTCCATTGTATCGCTTAAGCGAGGCATTGTAATAATTTCTGCCATGGTTTTTAGTTGTTTTCGATTTTATCTAAGAATGGATAATTTTCTTCTGAATAGATATAATCATACATTACGTGTTCTTCTGGATAGTTAGAGCTTTCTGCAAATTCTGCACATTCTTCTACCATCACTTTTACTTCATCAATAATTGCATCTAATTGTTCTTTAGTTGCCCAATTGTTTACTAAGATATGATTCTCAACATTCAAGATTGGATCTTCTTGTTTGTACTCTTCCACCTCTTCTTTTGTACGATAAGGCTCAGCATCAGACATAGAGTGACCTCTATAACGATATGTACGTACATCTAAGAAAGTTGGTCCATCTCCACGACGCGCTCTTTCAATAGCTTCGTAAGCTGCTTCTGCAACTTTTACAGGATCCATACCATCTACAGGCATACAAGGCATTTCGTATCCTAAACCTAATTTCCAAATATCTTCGTGGTTAGCAGTACGAGAAACAGAAGTTCCCATAGCGTATTGATTGTTTTCGCAAACAAAAACAACTGGTAATTTCCAGTTCATCGCCATGTTAAATGTTTCATGTAATGTACCTTGACGAGTTGCGCCATCTCCCATTAAACAGATTGTAACACCATCGCGATTAAAGAATTTATCACCAAAAGCGATTCCTGCTCCTAATGGAATTTGCCCACCAACGATTCCGTGTCCACCATAAAAATTATGCTCTTTACTGAAAACGTGCATAGATCCTCCTAAACCATGAGAAGTTCCTGTTTCTTTACCACATAATTCAGCCAAAATACGTTTTGGGTCTACACCCAAAGCCATAGGCCAAACGTGACAACGATAAGCAGTAATCACATGATCTACACCAGGTTTCATTGCATGAATAAAACCAGCTGGTAAAGCTTCTTGTCCATTGTATAAATGTAAGAAACCTCTAATTTTTTGCTTTAAATATAATGAACGACACTTATCTTCGAAGCGACGCCAAAAAGTCATATCACGATACCATTGTAGGTACGTTTCTTGCGTTAATTTTTCCATAATTGCACAATTCCGTTGGAACAAATTTAAACTAATCTATTTAGTGTACAAAATTGCTACCCTAAAAATTCGTCAGTAAAATGCAATGGAAGCAAATCTTTAGCAGAATTTATCACCAAAACATCGCCTTCTTTTCCAGATAAAATAATTTCGATTGGTTGCGATTGCTTCTTTTCGATCTCTAAAATATATTGACGACACATCCCGCATGGAGGCAATGGATAATTGACATTTGGCGTAGAAACAGCCAATTTTTCAATCTTAATATTCGGGAAGTTTGCATTTACATAAGCCAATAAACCTCTTTCGGCACAAGTTCCGACTGGGTACGAAGCATTTTCTTGATTTGAACTCGAAAAAATTTCTCCATTTTCTAATTGAACAGATGCACCAACATTGAAATTAGAATAAGGAGCATATGCATTCAACGAAATATCATAAGCCTCTTCTACTACTTTTTTTTGTTCTGCTGCAAGCTCAGATTTACTCTCGAATCGTTCAAATTCAAAAGAATATTTTTCTTTTTTCATATAGAATTTACACCGAAGTGTGTTATTTAATTAATTATTAAACACTTAAATCCTTTCAGCTATTTTATTCAATAGAAAAAGGAAGTAAATTTATAAAAAAAGATTTTATGTTGGTAAAAATTTTTGCAAGTGCTATTTTCGGAGTTTCCGCACAAACCATTATTGTGGAAGTTAATATTGATCAAGGTGTCGGGTATCATTTGGTTGGTTTGCCCGATAGCGCAATAAAAGAAAGTAATTTTAGGATAAATGCTGCACTAAAAAATTCTAATTTGAAATTACCTGGTAAAAAAATCACGATTAATATGGCGCCAGCAGATTTACAAAAAGAAGGTTCTGCCTATGATTTACCAATCGCAATTGGAATTTTAGCAGCTTCGGAGCAAGTAAATTCTGAACAACTCCATAAATTTATAATGATGGGCGAATTATCGCTAGATGGTTCACTTCGACCTATAAAAGGTGCATTGCCGATTGCAATACAAGCAAAAGAAGAAGGTTTCGAAGGAATTATTTTACCCAAACAAAATGCAGACGAAGCAGCTGTTGTAGAAGGAATCGATGTTTTTGCGGTTAATAACATCAGAGAAGTTGTTGATTATTTTAACGAAGAAATCATTTTACAACCTCATCAAGTTAATTTAGATGATTATTTTTTTAGTGAAATGAATAATTATCCTTTCGATTTTGCTGATGTAAAAGGTCAAGAAAATGTAAAACGTGCGATGGAAATCGCTGCTGCAGGAGGACATAACATTATTTTGATCGGTCCTCCAGGAAGTGGAAAAACAATGTTAGCCAAACGAATTGCTTCAATTCTTCCGAAAATGACCGTACAAGAAGCGCTCGAAACAACAAAAATTCATAGCGTTGCTGGAAAATTATCTAACAAATCATTAATTGTAAGTCGTCCTTTTTCTAGTCCACATCATTCTATATCGGATGTCGCCTTAGTCGGCGGTGGTTCTTATCCACAACCTGGAGAAATTTCTTTGGCGCATAATGGTGTTTTGTTTTTGGATGAATTACCCGAATTTAAGCGAACTGTTTTAGAAGTTATGCGTCAACCTTTGGAAGATCGAGAAGTCACAATTTCGAGGGCAAAATTCACTGTGAATTATCCTGCGAGTTTTATGTTAGTAGCTTCTATGAATCCAAGTCCGAGCGGTTATTTTATGGATGATCCAAACAACACTTCCTCTTTAGCGGAAATGCAACGTTATATGAATAAAATTTCTGGACCACTTTTGGACCGAATTGATTTACATATCGAAGTGAATCCTGTTCCGTTTGATGATTTGTCGCAAGAACGTCGTGGCGAAAAAAGTGCTGTGATTCGTGAACGTGTCATTAATGCAAGAAATATCCAGACCAAACGATTTGAAAATACAAAAGTCCATTACAACTCGCAAATGGGACCAAAAGAGTTGGATACTTTTTGTGATTTAGATGATCATTCGAAGCATTTAATCAAAGTTGTTATGGAAAAATTAAATCTTTCTGCTCGTGCGTATGATCGAATTATTAGGGTTGGACGAACAATTGCAGATTTAGATAATTCTGAAACTATTCTTTCAAAACATATTAGTGAAGCTATTCAGTATAGAAGTTTGGATCGAAATCAGTGGATGTGAGTTTAATTATTAATGATGAATGATGAATGATGCGTTATGCAAAAAAAAGGAATCTCTTTCAAGATTCCTTTTCCATTTACTAAAATTCAAATTCACCAACCAAAATTCCTTCGCCGCCAGAATTTGGCTTGTTATTCTGGAAAGTAATCATTTTCTTCACTTGTTTTCCTGAGCTATACATCAAGTAAATCTCTGCCGAAATAGTTGTTGGCCCTGAAATACTCATTTGTCTTTCTCCGAAAAAATTCGTTTCTATTTTATATTTTCCTTTGATCGCTTTTTTTAACATAAATTGTTCTGGTCCGAAACCTTGCGTCACATCCTCACTCATTCGTCCACCAATCGCAGTTGTACGATGTCCGTAAAAACATTTCTCGCCATTTGGATCCGTCACCCACAAATCAATATCGGTCATATCTTTATTCCAATTCATCACCACACGAATATCAACCGGAATATCAACAATGATATCTTTATTAATTTTCGATAAATTCAATTCTTTTCGATGAAGCGAAATCAAATTATTAACTTCAGGAACAATAATCTCCGTAATATCTCGATCACGATTGGCAATTTCTATCGAATAATCGTTGGTCAATACTTTATATAAATGCTCTAAAGCCGATTGATATTGCTCATTATCTTGTAACGCCAACGCATAATCTCTATAACTTTGCGCATCAAAAGGTCGCCAATCTAATACTTTTTTCGTGATAAATAATTCTGTTTGATACTCCTCAATTTCTTTCAATTTGTACGCTAACATTTTATACAATTCTGCATCTTCTAAACCTAGATCTGCAATCGAGCTTAAAATTTTAAGACCAGTTTCTTTTTCTTTTTTCTGAAAGAAAAATGTTGCCACATCAAAATAATAAGCAGGCGTTTCGGCATAATCTTTTCTCAAATCTAAATAAGTTTGATATGGATTTTTAGACGCTTCTATCAACTTCATGTATTCTTTATCCGATTTTACATTGACTATTTTAATTTCTGGAACCGAAGCAGATGATACATCTTTCATTTTTTTATCAGAAACAAGATTAGCCGAAGCATAACCTAAACTTCTCGATTCTCTTCTCACTCCATTTGCCGTAACTACCATAGCTTGTATATCTGCAGAAACTTCTCTTTCTTCAATTGCAATCCCTTCCGCTCTTCCTTCTAATGCAACTGAAACTAAAACAGAATCCGCAACAGGTTTTGGATATTTTGGTTTTACATATTTAAAATCTTTCTTCCACCACTCTTTCAATTCCTTTGCTTTCGCAATTGCATTTTTCAACAAATCAGCTTTTCGAGTTTCTTTTTGTTCAAAACCTTGTTTCGATAATTTATTAAATTCACTTTGCAATTCCGCTGGTGGATTGATTTTATATTTCACATAATCCGAAACATTTTCCAAAACAATCAAACTTGTGTTCGACGTCACAATCGAAAATTGTTTCCCAATTTCTTCAATTTCAGTTTTATTTTGCTCTGGATTCAATTCCAAATAATTCACTTTACTCTGCGCCCAAATTTTACTGATTTCAAGATTTTGAGTTGCTTTACTCAAATCCAATTCTTTGTTGAATTCCACTTTTCCATTTCGTCCAAACATCATCGTTAATTTTGCATTTGGATACTGAGAAATTCCCGAAATAGAAATTCCATTACTCACATCATTTGTCGAAATTGGATAAACTTCTCCTGCTGTATTGTTGATAATTCCTAAGAATTGAACCGAACTTTCATTGATTTGTTTGAACGCATTTTCTACAGAATTTTCATTTAGATTGATAAATTTTCCTCCAACTTTTTGCGCAATCATTTTCAAAACGCCATAATTAGAAGTCGGCGAAGACGCAATTGTATAGAAAGGTTTATCGATATTAAATATATTCGAGCCAAAAGATGAAATTCCATCCGAAAATAAAAGATATTCGTCTGCTTTAAGGTTTGTTGGAAGAATTTTCGCATAATTTGTTCCTCCATCATACGTCACATTTTCCAAATATTTTTTCAATTCTGACCAATCACCATTTTTAATTTGAAACAATCTCGATTTTTCCAAAGAAATATTCAACAACGAAACTTCAATATTTATATTTTTTTGTTGAGAAATAATTTTATCTAAAAATTCTAATTCTTTTTGATGATTTCGTTTCAAACCACTCAACGAATTATCCCAAATAACTCCGATATTTTTCGACCAAACTTTAGGTTGAGATTTTGCTTCAACCAATAAATTAGCATAAAAATAAACCGAACCATCTACATTTTTCTGAACAAAAGATTCTACATTATTCGGCGATTTCGGAAGATTAATTAGTAATGATTTTTTAGGCGTAAAATCTGTTTTCGACAAATTTGCTTCATATATATTACTATTTTCAGAAAAACTGAACGAACCATCTGGTGTTTCAATTAATTGCGGTTTTCCAGCAGCATTGTACACTTTTGTTGTCAAATTAAACTTCGCAATCTTCTTCGAAGAATCTAATGGCAAATGATATTCATACGACGATTTATCCAATTTCAATTCTTGGTAATATGACAACTGAATCGTACGCGAACCTTTTGCTGGAATCGGAGAAATTCGAGTTCGGAAATTATTTCCTTCTACTTTTTCGATAATTCCAGGATCGATATTTTGCTTCTGAATACTTTCGAAAACCTCAACCGCACGCGCTTTTGTAACGGGAACTGCATTTCGCAATTTTCCATTAATATCAATTGCATATCCACTAACCGTCGTGTTTTCGGGCAAAGGGAAAACTAAATTCCCTTCGAGATTTCGACTTGATGAATTTGTAAAAACTAAAGTTGTTGTCGTTTTGGCCAAATTTCCAAAAATCTCAACTTGCACATCCATCGATTGCAAACTCACAGAATTTTCGTCTGGACGTTCACCTATTTCGATACGCGGAAATCCGATTCGAATATCTTGCGCATTTATTTTTGTAGAAAAAAACATTCCAACAAAAACAAAGAAAAAAGAAAATAACTTTTTCATATTGTTTGATTTGTAAGTTAGATGCAACAAATTACAAAAAGGTTGGTTGATGTGAAAAAGTTTTAAGTGTTGAGTTGTTAGTTATAAGTTTATTTCAGATTTCCCCTTTTATCGGAATGACATTTACTTGATTCGCATTATCAAAATTATCTTTCTGAACTTTATTTTAGAATCGAATATTTTTTACAAAAATTAGAAATAAATCATTATATTTGATTGAATTACAATTTATAATAAAATAAAAAACATATTATATATAACGGGATTAGTTTTAATATTAACTTCAATTTTATTAATCTTAGAATTTTCTGATTCTAATAGAATGAGCTTAATTGCAGGAATGATTTTGCCAATAGGATTAGCCTTTAACATTTTAGGTTTTACTTTAAAAACTAATCCACTAAAAGAATAAATTTAATATTCTGCCATAAATATTAAATCGAAAAGCCAATTGCTCTTAGAAACAATTGGCTTTTTGATTTATTTTTTAATATCTATTTTCTCTCGCTCTTTATCTTCACTCACTTTGTAAGCTTTCAAGACTTCGCGAACAATTTTGTGTCGAACAACATCTTTATCATCCAAATAAATAAATCCGATATCTTTTACATCTTTCAATATATTAATCGCTTCACGTAAACCAGATTTTTGTTTTGGTGGTAAATCGACCTGACCAGGATCTCCTGTGATAATAAATTTAGAATTTTTTCCCATACGCGTCAAAAACATTTTCATCTGAGCATAGGTTGTATTTTGTGCTTCATCAAGAATTACAAAAGCTCCGTCCAACGTTCGACCACGCATAAATGCTAAAGGCGCAACTTCTATCACTCCTTTTTCGGTATAAGACGAAAGTTTCTCGAACGGAATCATATCTTTCAACGCATCGTACAAAGGTTGTAAATATGGATCTAATTTATCTTTCATATCACCTGGTAAAAAACCTAAATTTTCTCCAGCTTCTACAGCAGGACGCGTCATAATAATTCGGCGAACTTCTTTGTTCTTCAACGCTTGTACCGCCAACGCAACAGCCGTATAGGTTTTTCCCGTACCAGCAGGTCCAATTGCAAACACCATATCTTTGTTGTAAACAGTTTGCACTAGCTTTTGTTGATTAGGCGTTTGAGGTTTGATGATTTTACCATTTACACCGTGTACAATAATTTCATCTTCTTTTTTCATTTGAAGCATTTCATTATTATCTTCGGTCATAATGATTTCGAGTTCGCGATCAGATAGTCGATTGTATTTGTGAATATGCTGAATTACTCGTTGCATTTTTTGGTCAAATACTTTCAGAACATCTTCATTTCCAAATACTGTCAACTCTCTTCCGCGAGCAACAATCTTTAATTTTGGATAATATTCTTTGATTCTTTTTAGATGTTCATTATTAGCACCATAAAAATCTTGAGCATTAATTTCGGCTAATTCAATATTAATTTCTGTCAAATGAGATTGTTTTTTTGGTTCACTTACACAAAAATAAAGAATAATAAACAATATATTTGCTAATTATTAGAGAATAGTGGCAATTATTACATTAACATCGGATTTTGGAGTCAAAGATTACTTTGTTTCTAGCGTTAAAGGCGCAATTCTAAAGGAATTGGCCGATGTTACAATTGTAGATATTTCGCATCATGTTAATCCTTATGATTTATCTGAAGCAGCCTATATCATTCGTAATTCTTACGAGGAATTTCCTGAAGGAACTATACATATTATTGGGATTAATGCCTTAAGTACGCCTTATCAGAAGCCTATTTGTGCATTAATCAATCATCATTATTTTATTTGTGCAGATAATGGAATTTTATCCTTGATTTGTCAAAAAAATCAACCAGAAGAAATTTACGAAATCACTGCTTATCCAGAAGGAATAGACAGTTTATTTCCAATGAAAAATTGTTTTGTGCCAGTTGCATGTCACTTGGCGCGCGGCGGAGTTCCTGCTCTTTTAGGGAACAAACGTACCGAAATGAAACAATTGAATGAGTTGAAACCAATTTATCGCGATGATAAATTTATCATAGGAAATGTGATTTATATTGATCATTTTGGGAATGTTGTGAGTAATATTTCGAAAGATTTTTTCGATGAAATTGCACAAGACAGAAAATATAAAATTTTGCTTCGTCAGAAAGATTTCTCGATGACAGATATTACGGTTATTTATGAGCATTACAACGAAGTTGTACAAGATTTTAACAAAGAAGTGCAAGCTTTTGGGCGAACATTGTGTTTGTTTAATTCGGCAGGTTTCTTAGAAGTTACGCTTTACAAAAGTAATCCAACGATATCAGGAGGTGCAAATCAGTTAATGGGATTGAAGAAAAACGATACAATTACAATTGAATTTGAAAATTAACGCTGAGAAAATTTAGTATTAGAGAGTTTACAATAACTATATGACTTATAATTATTTAATATACAAAGCAATACACGTTATCTTCGTGGTAAGTTACTTTGCTGGTTTATTTTACATTGTTCGTTTGATGATTTATCATACAGAAACACAACAAATGGAAGAACCAAAAAAATCAATTTTGCAGGATCAATATACCTACATGGAGAAAAAATTATGGAATGTAATTACCGCTCCTGCTTTGGTTATTTTGATTACAATGGGATTGAATATGCTTTACAAAAATCAAGGTTTATTACAAATGCCGTGGATGAAAAGTAAATTAGGAATGATAAGTGTTTTATTAATTTATCATTTTTGGTGCTGGCGAACGTTGAAACAAATCCAAAATAAAGTTTTCAAATACACTTCTGTTCAACTGCGAATGATGAATGAATTGGCGACTATTTTATTATTTGTTATCGTGTTTGCTGTGATTCAAAAAACAGATTTTGGTCGAGATTGGTATTGGTCAATTGTCAGTTTCTTTGGTTGTGGTATACTACTTATGCTTATTGTGCGTTTAATTAATCGTAATAATAAAAAATAACATGTGGACAATCTTCAAAAAAGAGTTTTCCAATTTTTATTTAGGCTTCACCGCTTATTTAGCAACCGCAACATTTGTTATCGTTTCGGTTTTATTCCTTTGGTTTTTTGATAACGAATTCAATGTTTTCAATACAGGAAATGCAACTTTAAATAGTTTTTTCTTTGTCGGACCTTGGATTTTTCTATTCATGATTCCTGCTTTAACCATGAAATTAATCGCGGAAGAGCAAGCAAATGGAACATTATTGTGGTTATTCACACTACCTATAAAAAATAACCAAATTATTTGGGGCAAATATTTAACTGTCGTTTCAGTTGTCGTTTTTTGTCTGCTTTCAACTTTCTTGTTTACGATTACGTTGCAAGAATTTTTGATGCCCGAACAAGAATTAGATTACGGAACAATTTTTTCTGGTTATTTAGGACTTTTCTTTCTAGGAAGTTTATTCGCCGCAATTGGTTTATTTACCTCATCTATCACCAAAAATCAAGTAATGGCTTATGTTTTGGCGGTTTTCTTTTGCTTCATTATTTTTTATGGATTCGAAAGTTTAGCATCATATAATTTACTTGGTTCGATGGATTTCTATGTTCAAAAAATTGGAAGTTTTACACATTACAACCAGTTTTTGAAAGGAATTATTGACACACGAGATTTACTTTACTTTTTTATTTTGATTGGAATTTTAAATCAAATTTCAATCGTTAATCTTGAAAATAAAAAATAGTGTCATGAAAAAATTAAACAAAAAACATCTAATTACTTTCATCGCATTTATCGCGCTTTTTATCATCGCTCAATTTTTTTATACGCGAATTGACATGACAAAAGACAAACGTTTTACGTTAACTTCTACAACCGAAAAATTGGTAGAAAATGTAAAACAACCGCTTAAAATTGAAATTCTTTTGGGTGGAGATTTAACGGGTGATTACAGAATTTTGAAGAATGAAATTCAGTTTTTATTAGACGAACTTCGCGAAAAAAACAGCAATATTTCGTATTCTTTTATTGATCCTGCCGATTTAGGACAAGCCGAATTAGAGCAAAATAAATTGGCTCCAGTTCCGATTAAAACAGATAAAGGAATTTTGAATGTTTATCCGTACGCAAAATTAACTTACGGCGACAAATCGACTTATATGGAGGTTTTGGTCAATGATCCTTCTACTCCATTTGATAAATTAGCGTTGGCTTCAACAGAAAAATTAGAATATTTATTTGCCGAAAAAATTCAGAAAGCAACCAATTTTGAGCGCAAACGAGTTGGCTTTATCGTTCATCATGATGAATTACCAGAAGCAAATATTCAAGGATTAGGTTCTGCTTTGTCAGAAAAATATGATGTGGAGATTTATCTAAATCCAATTGCAAACAAATCGTTTACTTTACAACCTTCTGATTTGGATAGTTTGAAACGTTTTGACGCCTTAATTGTCGCTAAACCTACATTACCTTTTTCTGATATGGATAAATTGGTTTTGGATCAATATATCATGAATGGTGGAAAAATGATGATGGCTGTAGAAACTGTCGATGCTGAAATGGATTCTATTTTCCGAAGTGGAAAAATCGTTGCTTTTCCAAGAGATTTGAAGTTAAATGATTTCTTATTCAATTATGGTGTTCGTATTCATCCGGCTGTTATAAAGGATATGAATGGGGCGCAAATTGTTTTGGCTGATGGTGAAACGGCTGGAAATACAAGTTACAATTATTACAATTGGCCTTATTTTGAGTTAGGAATTAAAGGGGAAGAAAACCCAATTACAAGTTCGATCGATCCGGTTTTATTCCAATTTGCAAATCCTATCGAATTGTTGAAAAATCCAAATATTAAGCAAACCGTTTTATTAAGTTCTTCTGAACAATCAAGTTTGAAACCTGCATTAAATTATATTCAATTAAACGAAGTAGAAATCGAGAATCCTGAAGAATATAAAATGGGTAAAATTCCGATGGCAGTTTTGTTAGAAGGTAATTTCAATTCGGCTTATGCTTCGCGTTATGAACGTAAGGAATTTCCGAATTTCAAACCGAAAACTACCGATGGAAAAATGATAGTCATTTCGGACGGAGATGTTTTGAAAAATGCTTTGTGGAGAGGAATTCCGATGCAATTAGGAGAAAATAAATTTTCGGTTCGTCCAGATAATCCAGACGGAAAACCGAAAACATACGCCAACCAAACATTTATAATGAATGCGATGGATTATTTATTAGGCGATTCTGATTTCTTGGCTTTACGTAATCGTAAATTAGAAATTCCGTTGTTAAGTGAAACGACTGTTTTACAAGAAAAATCTACTTGGCAAATGATTAATTTACTTGTTCCAACTGCTATTATCGGCTTGTTCGCTGGAATTGGATTTTGGATTAGAAAGAAAAGATATTCATAAAAATTCGAGTTTCGAAGCTCGAGTTTCGAAATTAATAAAATGCAATAGGGATTGAGTGGAAATCTTTTTTTGATAACTGAACGAAGTCGAAGTTTGAGAAAAAGATTGCAACGGAAAGCCCGCCCGAAGGGATTGCCCAAAATTTAAAAAACCTCAAGTAAATAACTTGAGTTTTTTTTAGTTTTAAATAAAAGAATTACCTATTTTTAATTCACACTAATATGAATTAAAATTTAATGAACAATCTATATAAATTTATTTTAACCTTATTACTAACCTTTACAATTCCTATTTTATTATATAGTCAAATTCACGTAAAAGAAACTTCTACTGGAAATGGCTCTGGAGCTAATTGGAATAATGCTATCTCATATGAAAATTTAACTAATAACATAAATTCAATAACTAATAGAAATACAAACATTTCAATAAAATTATATCAAGGTAATTTCTCTGCTAGAAATGTTATTGATTTTCGCGGTTTTTTTAAAGTTGAAATAACAGGTGGTTATATATATGAAATTGATCCAGAAACAGGTGGTTGGTTAGAAAGAACTGGTAATGAAACAACATCGGTTATTAATGGTCAAAATGCAACAAAGCTGTTTAAGTTTGAAAATAATTTAGAAGTAACATTAAAAAATTTCACTTCTAAAAATGCTAATTCTACATCATTAACAGAAAAAGGTTCTTCTGCTTCTTTTATTAATTCTCCTAATCTAACATTGAATTTAGAAAATATTATTTTTGCAGAAAACAATTTATCTAATACAAGCTCAGTTTATATAAATAATATAAATGAAATAAAAACCGATTTTGTCCAATTTAATGACAACAGGGCTATAAACAATTCTACAAATAATGGTAGTGCTTTTTATATAGAAAATGTAAATAAAGTAACTTTAGAAAATACCACTTTTAAAAATAATTCTTCATCTTCAAATGGTGCTGCTTTATATTTGAAAAATCTTGATAATGTAAAAATTGAACAAATTGTTGGTAATAATACTTCGAGTACCGATGTTTATAATTTTGAAAATAATATAAGTTTAGAAAATGGTGGAGCTATCTATAATAATAATAGTAATCTAACTTTAACTGCTATTTATTTCAAAGAAAATGAAAGTAGAAAAAATGGTGGAGCTATTTATAGCACACCAAACTCTAAAAACTATCTAAATAGAATTCATTTCATTGGAAATAAAGCAATAATTGGTGGAGCTATTTATAATGAAAGTAATTCAGATTTTAAAATCATTAGCTCTTTATTCTATAATAACAGAGCGTCTAATTATGCTGGTGCTATATATAACAAAAAAAATCTTCTGATTACTAATGCAACTATTGTAAATAATTCTAACTCTGCTATCGTATATGCTCAAAATTCTAAAAATATCATCTATAATAGTATTTTCTATTTAAATGGGAGAACAGGCAACTTAAATAAAGACATTTCTTCTGAAATATTAAATGATAATTCAGCTACAAATGATATCCAAAATAATATTGTAGAGGATTACTCTACCGCAAATAACATCAGAGGAAATCCTAAATTTGTAAATGACAATTCTGATTTTACTCTACAAATTTCTAGTCCAGCTTTCAATACAGGAAGTGAACGTTTATTTCAACAAATCGCAGGAGGTGCTACTTCTCTTTTTCATGATATTGACAAAAGAAATAGATATTATGGATTATCTGTAGATATGGGTGCTTATGAATTAACTTTTGATATCAATACACTTTTTCCTGATTGTCCAAATATTATATCTCCATATGATAATGAAGAAAATGTTATTTTGAAACCTAGTCTTAAATGGGAAAAAATAAATAATGCTAATCAATATAATTTAATAATTCAAGAAGATAATCAGAGTGATCCAACAATTCAAACTGATGTTTTAGATAATTCCACACCAAGCAATAATACTATTACATTTTCTCAAATAGCAAACGATTTAACACCCAACACTTGGTATAATGTAAAAATACACCCAGAAAATACATTAATAGGAATGAAACGTGAAACTTGTCCTGTTTTTAGATTTAAAACAATGGATGTACCTACCATTCCAAATTGTACAACAGCAACATTACCTGCAAATGGAGAATCAAATGTTTCATTAAATCCGACAATTAAATGGAATAAAATCGCAAATGCCACTTCCTATCAATTAATCATTGGAACATCCCAAAATGGAAATGATATTTTGGAAATAAATTTAGGTAACGTTGATACATATACTATTTCTACTTCATTATCTTATAATATGACTTATTATGTAAGAGTAATAGCAATTAATAATATTGGTCCTGCAATATCTTGTTCTAATATTTCATTTACTACTTTACTACCTCCTGATCCGTGTGAAAAAGTTAAACTATCATTAAAAATTACAAAAAATGAAGTTACAGTAAATGTTACTAATGCTAATCAACCTATTAAATACCGAATAGATAATGGACAATGGACGACATCCAACACATTTACTGATGTTTCTAAAGGCTTACATAAAATCGAAATACAAACTGCTGAAGGTTGTATTAAAGAGATATTATTTGAAATCCCCAATTTTTATAATTTCATCTCGCCAAACAATGATGGAAAAAATGACGAAATTGATTTTTCATTCCTTAAATTAAAAGAAAAATCTTCTGTTTTAATCGTTGATCGTTTCGGAAAAACTGTATTCAAAGACAATGGAGAAAATAATTTTATTTGGAAAGGAAAACAAGCCAACGGAATGAACTTACCAACAGATACTTATTGGTATTATTTAGAATGGAATGAACTAAATTCTGAAACAAAAAACAAATTACAAGGCTGGATTTTACTCAAAAATAAATAACAAAAAAAACCTCTCAAATTCTGAGAGGTTTTTATATGTAAAGTTGTGACGATTTTACTCTAAGTGCATAAACGCTTTTTTACTCAAAAGGCGCTCTTCGCTTTCTACGTGGTTATCATCAGGCACACAACAATCCACCGGACAAACTGCCGCACATTGTGGTTCTTCGTGGAAACCTTTACATTCAGTACATTTATCGGGAACAATGTAATAAACCTCATCACTCACAGGATCTTGCACCGCATCAGCGTCAAAAGTTGCGCCGTCTACGTTTACAATTGTTCCGCTAAGAGAAGTTCCATCAGAATATTTCCAATCTACCGCAGCTTCATAAATCGCGTTATTTGGACATTCTGGCTCACAAGCTCCACAATTTATACATTCATCTGTAATAATTATAGCCATTGTATCTGTTTTTTTATTTCCTACATTTGCAACTACAAAATTACATTTAATTTTCAGAAAAAATGACATTTGAACAAAGGATTTCAGCATTTAACGAATTGGGGCAGTTTTTTAATTTTATTATAAATAATGATTCGATTAAAGACGCGGAACTGACAGAAAAATTCGTGAATTGGAAAGAAGAAGCTGAATATGCAGTGAGCGATGCAGAAGCCTACAACAATTGGTTTACAAAAGATAATATTACGTTAGCCTTGAAAAGTTGGGCAGAAGCTTTAACGGAAGAAAATTTATTGGCTTGGTCGAAAGATTATCCATTTGCTGAAACGCCAAGAAATGTTGGAATTATAATGGCTGGAAATTTACCTTTGGTTGGTTTTCATGATTTGCTTTCTGTTGTTATCTCTGGAAATAATGCGTTGATTAAAACTTCGTCTAAAGATGATAAATTAATCAAATTAGCGATAAAATATTTGTATTCGATTGATGAAAATTTCAAATCGATTATTCAAACTGTTGAACGATTAGAAAATTATGATGCGGTTATTGCAACAGGAAGTAATAACACGGCACGTTATTTTGAACAATATTTTGGTCAAGTTCCTAACATTATTCGTAAAAATAGAACTTCGGTTGCTGTATTGAATGGTTCGGAAACTGATGAAGAATTGAAAAAATTGGGTAACGACTTATTCATTTATTTTGGATTAGGTTGCCGAAATGTGACGAAACTTTATGTAAAAGATGAAGCGCAATTACCAAAAATTTTCG
This sequence comes from Empedobacter sp. UBA5036, assembly GCF_002415215.1. Lineage (NCBI taxonomy): Bacteria > Pseudomonadati > Bacteroidota > Flavobacteriia > Flavobacteriales > Weeksellaceae > Empedobacter > Empedobacter sp. UBA5036. The sequence continues at coordinate 50,395 of NZ_DICC01000007.1, read as the reverse complement.
AAGCTATTTTTTCTTATGGCGATGTGATTAATCATCCTAAATATGCAAATAATTACGATTATAATCGTGCAATATTTTTGTTAGGAAAAGATGAATTTTTAGACAATAATTTTGTTCTGATAAAAAAAGACACAGCTTTACATTCTCCAATTGCAGTTGTAAATTTTGAAGTTTATAAAGATATAAATGATGTTAAAAATTATTTGATCGAAAATGAAGATCAAATACAATGTGTGGTTGGAAATGACATGAAAGATAATCCGAATTATGTTGAATTTGGACAAACTCAATTTCCGAAATTAACTGATTACGCTGATAATATTGATACATTAAAATTCTTAGCTGAATTATAAATTATAAAAAATCCCTCACTTTTTTGTGAGGGATTTTTTATAATTTTATTCGAAACTAAAATTGATTTTTAATATTTCTATTTAGATTAATTGATCTCATAAATTTCGGAAATGGCTTAGTGTCAAAATTAAATGTTTGTATTTTATAAAGAAAATCTATTTTAATGTCTTCTTTATTTTCTTCCACAAGATTCATTGTGAATTTTACTTCAGATTCTTTCAGAACCCAACTATCTAAATATGGTCTATATTTGAAAGACATCACCCCATCTCTCTGCAATGGATAATTATTGTTCGTTTTAATTTCATTTTTAAGCCTTAAAACATATTCAACTACAGAAAAAGATTCTTTATCTATTAATAAATAATTTTTTTCATCTTCACTTTTATCCAAATAAACTTCATACATTGGCTTATCAGCATATTTAGTAAAAACAAGTTTGGTATTGATGTATTCATTCTTTAATAGATTTTTATACATTAATTTAAATCCTTCATAAAGATATAAATGTTTAAAATAATCCGAAGTTTCAAATGTTAGATCTGATGTCGACGAACCTTTTTCGTATTTATTTTTAACTTCTCCCGAAGATTTTACTTTTACCTTCCCTTTATCAAATTTAAATTGTAAATCTAAATTTATAAAACTTTCATAAACTGTATCTATTTTATATTTCTGAGTTAAATCAACCAAAAAATAATATTTATCTACATTAAAATTCTTTTCATAATTCTCGATTACTTTCTTTAATACATCTACTGGCTTCAAATTAGAAACTACTGTTTCTTCTAATTCTATTTTTGGAATTTTCCTTAACCTTACATTTAAATCAGATTTTATAGTCGAAACTTTTATAATAAGATCTTGATAATCTTTTTTAGAAATAATTAACTCATCTGTAACATCAACATTACTCAAATCGACAATAGCTTTTCCTTCTTTTCCTGAAACAAAATTTTTTGTTGATTTTTTAAAATAAACATCTGAATCATCAATTGGTAAACTATTTGAAACATCTATGATTGTAAGATTTACAATCTGTGCATTTACAAATAAAGAAAACAATATAAAAAACAAGAACATTTTTTTCATAAGTATTTATTGATGAAATAAATGTAATTATTTATTATGTAATAAAAAAAGCATCATGCCCAAACATTATTCAGAATGATGCTCTTCTTTTTAAAATAAATCTGATTAAAACGTTGCTGCACCTGCAGTTGCGTTTTCTAATTTTCGGTTGATATTTGTTTTTTTACCTGTAGCAAAATCAAAGCTCAAACCAACGACAAACATCGATTTATTATCCCAAATTTTACCTACACGAGAATAATCCACATATTGTTTGTCCATCGTTTTTTGCTTGTAAGTCGATGGCATTCCAATCCAATACATTCCAGTAGAAAAAGTCCAATTATTGTATTTATAACTTGCAAAAGCATGGTTCATGTTTTCTTGTGTGTACAACAAAGCTCCGCCTAATGTGTAATACGGAATATTAAATTGATAATCTACACGAAAGTTTTTGTAAACAGATGATAATGCAAAATAATTTCCGATATAATCATTCTTCAAAATTCTACCATCTTTCGTTTTGAAACGTTCTGTTGCTGGCGCTACATTCACTTTTACAGTTAAAATATCTGTTCCAAAAGGTTTGATAGAACCTGTAATTTGAACACCGTAACGTTGCGAATTTTGAGCATTCTCGTAGGTTAATTTATATCCTTCTACATTTCCATTTATGATATTTTGCAAATACAATTGATTAATTGGATCTTTTGTATAATGATAAAATGCATTTGTATTTAAATCAAAATATTTTGAATTGAAAGAGTAAATCAAATTATTTCCAAACGATTTCTGAATGGTTAAATACGGATTTCCTTCTTGTGTAATGTTTTCTACAACCTGAATCACGTTTTTACTCAATGCCGAATTCCAAGGACTGGTTGGTTTGTATGAACTCGAAAAACGTAAATTTTGATTCTTCGCTAATTCATAACCCAATACTAATTTTGGTGTAAACGTCCACGTATCTGTGTTTGTATCTTCATTCTTGTTATGAACATTCGTTAATCCAACACCCAAACGATATGACAACTTTTTCGCTTTTCCAGAATATTCAGAATAGATATATTGTTCTAAATAATTTACTTTATTATTCGAAGGACCATTTAAGTTTTCTAATTTATTATCAATTGAATTATTCGAAATTCGATAACCAGAATTTAATTTTCCTTTCTCGAAACTATGTGTATACGCTATTTCTCCTACAATTCCTTTTTGATCAGCTTCTAAATTTGTCAAATAATTATATTGTTCAGCACCAGAAATTGTTTCCCATTCGCGCGTTTCGTCAATCGATTTCGTTGTATACATCGATCCAACTACATTTAAACTTAACTCATCTTTCTTTCCTAATTTTCTCGAATAATAAAGATCTAATGTTGGTTTTGAATAATTAGAATTAGAATGTTTATAGGTTGAATGATTGTTTAATAAACTATTTTGATAGAACAAACTTGTTCCATTCGCATAAGCAAAACTCGAACTGATATTCATATCCAACTTTGCTTGAAAAGCATATTTATCCGAATCCGAATTGGTATATCGCAATGCAATTGTTTGATCCGTATATCCAAAATATTCGTTGCGCTGATTTTCTGTTCTGTAATGAATATTATTTAAGTTATAATCATAAATATTCATCGAAGTACGATCTTTATAATCTCTCAGATAAATGTTATACTCTAATCCAAAGTTACTTTTTCCTTTCGTAAAATTCGCATAAGCAGAACCATTTATAAAACCTGTTGTAAACGCCGAAGTGAGATCCGCACCATATACATAACCATTTTCTGGATTACGCGTAATCAAATTCACCACTTGATCTGCACGATTTGCATAACGCGCTGGCGGAATATCAAAATACTCAACACGCACCACATCTTGCGGTTTCACAGCACGAATTTGATTATCTGTTGCCTCAATTCCATTAATCAATAACAAAGTCGTTCCACCTTTTGTACTTTGTATCGTATTCGAAATTGGATCAACTTGTAATTCTGGTAACGTATTTAACAAATCTTTTGCGTAACGCGCTTTTTCCAACGCTTCTTTATCGAAGGTATAAACTGTTTTGTCCGCAAACATTTTTTTGCGTTGCGATTGAACTAAAACTTCTTTTATTTCGATTGGATTATAGTCGGTTGAGTCCTGCTTTTCATCTTGTCCAAAAGCAAAAATTCCTGATAATGTAACAGCAAGTACAAAAAATTTCTTCATGGTTAATTCTTCTATTAAGAGTTAGTGTATATTTATATGACGCATGAAGAACAAATAAGTTACATAAGAATTGCAATTATTTTTGATAACTTTACGCTAAACAAGATTTTTGAGTTTGAAAAAATTATTTCTTTTTATCGCACTTTTTACAAGTTTCAATTTATTATATGCGCAAGAGCAAGCCGAACGTTCGTTGACAGAATATCGTGTCGAAAGTTTTCAAACGCCTTTAGTTACGAAAAAAATGCTATACGATTGGTTAGGAAAATGGGACAATGTTTTGTACACTGAAAACAATCAACCGTTGTTAGTTTGGTCAAATAAAAATATCATTAATGAATCCAATGAAACTTTTACTTTGATTGCATCGAGTGTAGAAAATGATGAAGAAATGTATGGAACTGTTCAAGTTTTGACGAGTAAGAAACAAGATGCTTTAGCGAAAGATTATCCTTTTGCTGAAACGCAAAAAAATGTCGGAATTATCATGGCTGGGAATTTACCTTTGGTTGGTTTTCATGATTTACTTTCTGTTGTTATTTCTGGAAATAATGCGTTGATTAAAACTTCGTCTAAAGATGATAAATTAATCAAATTAGCGATAAAATATTTGTATTCGATTGATGAAAATTTCAAATCGATTATTCAAACTGTTGAACGATTAGAAAATTTTGATGCAGTTATTGCAACTGGAAGTAATAACACGGCACGTTATTTTGAACAATATTTTGGAAAAGTTCCTAACATTATTCGTAAAAATAGAACTTCGGTTGCTGTATTGAATGGTTCGGAAACTGATGAAGAGTTGAAAAAATTGGGTAACGACTTATTCATTTATTTTGGATTAGGTTGCCGAAATGTGACGAAACTTTATGTAAAAGATGAAGCACAATTACCAAAAATATTCGAAGCTATTTTTTCTTGGGGTGATGTGATTAACCATCCTAAATATGCAAATAATTACGATTATAATCGTGCAATATTTTTGTTAGGAAAAGATGAATTTTTAGACAATAATTTTGTTCTAATGAAAAAAGATCCAGCTTTACATTCTCCTATTGCAGTTGTAAATTTTGAAGTTTATGAAGATGTGAATGATGTAAAAAATTATTTGATCGAAAATGAGAATCAAATACAATGCGTGGTTGGAAACGATATGAAAGACAATTCGAATTATGTTGAATTTGGGCAAACTCAATTCCCGAAATTAACTGATTATGCCGATAATATTGATACGCTGAAATTTTTGGCGGAGTTATAAATATTAGAAAGCTAAAATTTATACTTATTAAAAACAATTAATATGTCTTGTTGAACTCGTTTCAACATCACAGTCAAATAATAAATAAACAAAAAGAGA